>JAAYGZ010000414.1 GCA_012727515.1 Desulfovibrionales bacterium | reverse complement strand
GTTTATGCCCTATGGGTAGAGCGTAGCGACGTGGCAATCTATAACCTACTGATAATTCAATGATTCTGGATTGCTTCACTTCGTTCGCAATGACTTGTTTCGATTTAATCAGTACTTGCTTAGTTCTGCTCTGGCTTCTCGCCATGTGGGGAAATGATCGCTGAGTAAGGCAAAATAGCGTTCGTTGTGACTTGGCTCAATCAAATGCAGCATCTCATGAACCACAACGTATTCAACCAGATCTTTCGGTTTTTTGACCAGTTCAGTGTTTATTCTGATATGCCCGGCCCTGTGATTGCAGCTTCCCCATCTGGTTTTCATTCGTTGCAGGAAATAGGCTCTGACCTGCACGCCGAGCCTGGGTTCCCATTTGCGGATCAAGGTAGGAATAAACTCATGTAAAAGGGATTTATGCCACGCATGAATAACCGACGCTCGTTTGGCATAATCACTGCCTGGCCGCACAGTCAGCGTAATTCGTTTATGATCTATTGTTACACAGGGTTTGGTATCGCGCTCCATCACGGTTAACAGATAACGACGCCCCCAGAGATAATGGCTTTCGCGTTCAATAAATTCCCGTGCTGCTTCACGAGTCTGATTACGCAGTTTATCCTGCTGCTTACGTATCCAGTTGAGCCTGGTAGTGGCAAAGGCCCTGGCCACTTTAAGGCATGTTTTTGTAGGGACAGATAGCGTAACCCGGCCCTCTGGTGGATGAACCGAAAGATGAACGTGTTTAATATCCTTCCTTGTCACGGAAATGGATATATCCTCTATTGTAACAACCTCGGTCATAAGTAACCTCGTTGATTCCTGATACGTTCAAATACTGCCAGTGTCGCGTTCCGATTCCTGTTCAAAATTTGAGTGCTCGCTCAGAGCCGGAACAGGCAGACTCATGGCGTTATGGCTCCTTGCGCAGGGATTGTAACAGGGTGCGTCCTGCGGCAGTCAGGCGGTATTTTTGCAAACGGCTGCGTGGTTTGTCAGGGATGGTCATTTCAATCAACCCCTGATGCAATGCTGGATTCAGATAGGCATCGCGCAAATGGGGCAGATGCTTTAAATCCAGTCCAGCCTGGATCTCAGCTCGTGACATCTCTCCCTGCATCATGGATAAAAGGCGCAGTATCTCTCTTGCGACTTGGTCGGTGACTTGATCGGCGACTTGGTCGGTGACTTGAGGGGTGACCTGGTCGCTCTTACTCGTCCACTCTGATTCCGGACGCTGAATCACTGCACTGAACTGGTTGCCACGCACATCGTCAATCAGCTCAATGCGTGGCCATTCTTCCAACGCACGCGGAATTTCACTGCCAGGCTGTCAGCGTTGGTGACATCGCGCTTGAACTGATGGCGGCTGTCTTCACCTTTTGTCAGTTGGTGAAGGAGGTCAGCTTCAATCATCACTCATTCTCCAGATAACCTGCCCAATTCCCGCTCAATCTGCTCGATGCTCGGCAGACTGGTCTGTAATTCGGCGGGCAGGGATTCGACCAATTGATATTCGGCCACTCCCAGCGGCTGGGTGGTGTTGCGCAGTGCATATTCCGCCACCACCTTGTTCTTGCCTTTACACAGCAACAGGCCAATGGTCGGGCTGTCGTCGGCGTGCTTTACCTGCTCATCCACTGCTGTCAGATAAAAACCCAGTTGCCCCAGATGCTCGGGCTTAAACTTGCCTGCTTTCAACTCAATCACCACATAGCAGCGCAGCTTGAGATGGTAGAACAGCAGGTCAATGAAAAATTCGTCGCCACCCACATCCAGCAATACCTGCCGCCCGACAAAGGCAAAGCCCGCACCCAGTTCTAATAAAAACTCAGTCACATGCTGGACCAGTGCACCTTCGATTTCTCTCTCCTGCGCTTGCACGCCCAGGCCAAGAAAGTCAAAACGATACGGGTCTTTTAATGATTCGATGGCCAGATCAGACTGTGGTGCGGGCAGACGTTGTTCAAAGTTGGTGATAGCCTTGCCTGTGCGTTCCAGCAAACGGGTTTCGATATGGATATTCAGCACATTACGTGACCAGCCATGTTCAATGGCGGCATGGGCATAGGCCAAACGCTCTGCTGGTTCTTTCAGCTTGCTGAGCAGCACCAGATTGTGTCCCCAAGGCAATTGTCCAACAGCCTGTTGGACAATTGCGAAATCAGGCCACGCCTCGGCAAAGGCACGCATGTACATCAGATTGGCGCGGGAAAAACCCTTCATGTCCGGAAAGGCAGCGCGTAAATCATGCGCCAGACGATCAATGACCTTGGCACCCCAGCCTTGTTCAGCCTGCCGCGCCAGAATGTCGCGGCCAATCTGCCAATACAGCCCGACCAACTCACGGTTGACTGCCAGCGTGGCCCGCTGCTGCGCGTTGTGGATGCGGTTTTTCAAGTCGGCCAGCCAATCGGCATAGCCTTGCGGAGTGGGGATGAGTGAAACAGGCTTGTCGCTCATATCAACCTCGTTCCGGTTTTGTACACCAATTTATTTTCCCGGCAGTTTGAGGTGTTCCATAACTTTTTCACAGGCCTGGCGCGATTTTTCAGTTTCAAGGTCAGGAATTTCGTCACGCTCCACATAACGGATAGCCGCGCACGGGCACATTTCCACACATGCCGGTCCCATGCCTACCTGACGGCGCTGGGCGCACATATCACATTTGGCCACCATTACCCCGCGATCTGTCTCAAACATAGCACTGTACGGACAGGCCAGAATGCAGTTTTTGGTCTGACAACCGCGACAGAGCATGGGCTGCAACACAATAGCCCCGTCCTTGTCGCGTTTTAATGCGCCACGCGGACAGGCATTGGCGCATTTAGGATTTTCACAGTGCCGACAATAAAGCGGAACCATAACGCCATCTCTGGTCCGCGTCATGTGAATGCGTGAGGTATCATTGGTAAAACGGCACACATATTCACAGGTTTCACACCCAATGCACAGACTGTAATCAATGTATAATGTTTTTTGTCCGCTCATGCCTAGCTCCTGAATCCTGCATCATTAACCACCAGGTCATTGTAATCATAGGCATCAAGACGATCCTGGGCTTTCAAATCCAGCCAGTTGGCCAGAGAGCGAGCCGCCCGCAAGCCACTATACACAGCCTTACCAATTTTGCTGGGGCCACTTAAAGCATCCCCGGCCACAAAAACATTTTCAATGGCTGTCATGTGCAGCCAGCGCACCTCGCCTTTGCGCACATTTTCCAGCCCCAGTTCCTTGGCAAAAGGCGGCGTGGCTGTTTCACCAATGGCCGCAACCACAATATCCACAGGCAGGGTGGTGAGTTCTGGTCCGTGCGCTCCTGGCCGGGATATTTCCAGGCCCTCTACCCGGTCCTGACCAAGAATGCGGACTGGCGTGGTTCTGTCCAGCCACTGCACCCCCATGGCCTGCAACTGCTCAATTTCATAAACCCCGCACGGAGCTTCGCGCATGGTGCGACGGTACAGGTGAAAGACCTGTTCCGCGCCCAGATGAATGGCGCTGTGGGCCACATCCACTGCAGAATGCCCTGCCCCGATCACGGCCACACGCTTGCCAGCCACATCAGGGAGTTTCACATTGGGCGCACTGTATTTAACAGCCCGGATGGGAAACAAAAATTCCAGCCCGGAAAATACACCGGCCAGGGTTTCGCCTTCAATGCACAATTTGCGCGAACGCCATGAACCAGTGCAGATCATTATGGCTTCGTGTTTTTTAATCATGTCGCCAAAGCCCAGAATCTCACGACAAAAATGATCACCTTCTTCATCGTGCAAGGGGCCGCTGCAACAAATTTTGGTGTGCGTATGAAAAATTACCCCGCCCTGACGTTCTAACTGGCGAGCGCCAGCGTCTATACGTTCTTTGGGAATGCGGTAGCCGGGAATGCCAAAAAGCATCAGCCCGCCAGGCTTGGGGAGCTTGTCATAGACTTCCACCTGGTAGCCCAGGCAGGATAAATAACCTGTAGCCGCCAGGCCAGACGGGCCAGCCCCAATAATGCCCACGCTACGGCCAATGGGCATGGCCGGTTCTGCACATAAAAACGTAAAATTGATGGGGTCCATACGCCCTCCTGCGCAACAATATATTGTATCAGCATCTTGTCAGGGGGCCAGGGTTTGTCAAGAAAACGATTCTGACGCGGTGCAGGCAGCAAAAAGTGCATTTTTGACCCAGGTCAAAGTTCAGACTCAACTCACCCCCTATATGACGACTCAACACAAACATAGCACTTTAACCAACGGAGGTTTCCCTCATGTTTTGTAATCAGTGTGAACAGACAGCCAAAGGAACCGGATGCACCAAAATCGGCGTGTGTGGCAAACAGCCAGACGTAGCTGCCTTGCAGGATCTTCTTATCTATGCCTTGCAGGGACTATCGCAGGTGGCGGTGCAGGCCAGGGCCAAAGGCATTTCTGACCCGGCTATCAATCATTTTGTGGCAGAAGGAATTTTCTCCACTCTGACCAATGTGGATTTTGATCCGGCGCGTTTTCAGACCTTGATTGCCGAGACTGTGCGGCATCGTGAAGCACTTGCAGCCAAGGCCGGCATTCAGGTGAACACTCCTGCAGCCACCTTTGCCCCTGCCGCAACTCTGGACCAACTGGTTGCCCAGGGCGAACAGCATGGCGTGACCGAAGCGCTGGAAGCACATGCAGACCTGCGCTCCCTGAAACAGATCCTTCTCTACGGTCTTAAAGGCATGGCCGCCTATGCTGATCATGCCGCTATTCTGGGCCGCAAGGACGAGGCTGTGTATGAATTTATGCAGCGCGCCCTGGCCGCAACCCTGGACAATAAAACCCTGGATGAACTGGTTGGCCTGTGCATGGAATGCGGTCAGGTAAACCTCAAGGCCATGGAACTGCTTGATGATGCCAACACCGGCACCTACGGGCATCCTGTACCTACGCCTGTGCCCCTGGGACACAAGGCTGGCAAGGCCATCCTGGTTTCAGGCCATGACCTGAAAGACCTGTCCATGCTTCTGGAACAGACCGCAGGCAAAGGCATTTATATTTACACACACGGTGAAATGCTGCCCTGTCATGGATACCCTGAGCTGAAAAAACATCCTCATTTTTATGGACATTACGGAACGGCCTGGCAGAATCAGCAAAAAGAATTTGCCGAATTCCCCGGTGCTATTCTTATGACCACCAACTGCATCCAAAAGCCAGCCACATCATACCAGGATAATATCTTTACCACTGGCCTGGTTGGGTGGCCCGGAGTGCAGCATGTGGGCAAGGATTTTACCCCGGTCATTGAAAAAGCCCTGGCCATGCCCGGCTTTGCTACTGATGAAGATGCAGACAGCGTGCTGACCGGATTTGCCCGTAACGCAGTCCTTGGCGTGGCAGATAAAGTTATTGAGGCGGTCAAAGGCGGGGCTATCCGACACTTCTTCCTGGTTGCGGGCTGCGATGGCGCCAAGCCTGGCCGCAATTATTACACTGAATTTGTGGAAAAAGTGCCCTCTGATTGCGTTGTGCTGACCCTGGCGTGTGGAAAATTCCGCTTTTTTGATAAAAAACTGGGCGATATCGGCGGTATTCCGCGTCTGCTTGATGTGGGCCAGTGTAACGATGCCTACTCAGCCATTCAGATTGCCCTGGCCCTGGCTGGCGCGTTTAACTGCGGCGTGAATGATCTGCCCTTGTCCCTGGTGCTGTCCTGGTACGAGCAGAAAGCCGTGGTTATTTTGCTGACCCTGCTCAGTCTTGGTATCAAGGGCATCCGTCTCGGACCCAGCCTGCCTGCATTCATCACCCCGGCAGTGCTCAATGTGCTGGTCGAAAACTTTGACATCAAGCCCATCACGACCCCGGATGAAGACCTGAAAGCAATTTTAGGCTAAAACACACAGCGCCCGCCATGCACATGACGGGCGCTTTTTTTATGGTGCGCCTGAAATAAAACTGCTGAAAACTACATCAATGCACGCACGGTAACTTCAAATACAAATGCACATACTATAATAATGTGAACCAGGATCAGGAACCAAACGCCCTGCCTCGTCTTTGTGCCCTTGCGATTTCTTGACAAACCCCGTTCCCCACGGCAAGCCCAGGCAGCTTCAGATGCCTTTGTGCATAAAGGGAATCCCGTTCAAGTCGGGAGCGGACCCGCCGCCGTACGTTTCACACCAGCCATTTTCCATGTTGTCCACTGGGCCAGAGCCTGGGAAGGACGAAAATGGTGAAACAAGCCGGAAAACCTGTCTGAAGTCCTGTCAGAGTCTGGTCTGTTGCTAACGGGGGTTTTGGCGGCAGATTTCACACGGGCCCGTGCGCCCGGTTTATTTCATACCCCCGCTACCAGGAGGCCCAAAATGATAAAGCCCTCATGCGTGTGCGGACTGTCTGTTCTGTTTCTTTTTCTCATCCTTTCAACCCAGGCCTGGGCCGGACACGACACCGAGAGTCCTGCCAAAAAAGGTATTTTGCTGGTAGCTTTTGGCACCACTGTGCCAGAGGCCAAGGGAGCTTTGGAACATATCCAATCCCAGGTTGCCACCCGCTTTCCAGGCCTGCCCATATACTGGGCCTATTCATCACGCCAGGTCCGCTCCACGTTGGCAGACAGCGGCACACATTATGATTCTGTGCCCACGGCTCTGGCGCGGATGGCTGATGAAGGATTCACCCACGTGGCTGTGCAGTCTTTGCACACCATTCCCGGCGCGGAATTTCAGGCCCTGCGCGAAACAGTCACTGCCATGACTGGCTTGCCCAAGGGCATCAAACATATTGAACTGGGTCAGCCGCTTTTGTCCTCGCACGAGGATCTTGTGGCCTGCGCCCAGACCATTATGGACACCCTGCCCAAAAAGCGCACCCCCCAGGACGCAGTGGTGCTCATGGGCCACGGCACCCACCATGCTGCCAATATCTATTATCCTGGCCTGCAATACTATCTCTGGCAGTTAGATCCCCTGGTCTTTATCGCGACCGTGGAAAGTGCCCCTTTTCTGGATGATGTGCGCCGCGCCCTGCAAAGCCGTCAGGTACAGACCACGTATCTGCTGCCCTTTATGGCCGTGGCCGGAGACCATGCCCGCAACGATATGGCTGGCCAGGAAGAAGACTCCTGGACATCAATACTGACAAGCGATGGCCTGACCTGCATTCCTGTGCTGCGCGGCACAGGAGAAAGCGAAGCCTTCGTGCGTCTCTGGCTCGATCATCTGCACATTGCCCTGGAACGCATCGGAGCAGTCGCATCAAAATGACCACACATGGTGTTGCCTGGGTGGGCTGGGGGCTGCTCCTGGCCCTGCTCCTTTCTGTGTACGCGGCCCTTTTTTCAGGGCCGTTTCCACTTTCTGCTGCCGATATTCACAACACATTGGGCCGGCTTTTTTCTGGTCAGCCCATTTCCACGGCAATGATTGTGGTCCGTGACCTGCGCCTGGCCCGCATAGTGCTTGCTGTGCTGGCCGGAGCATGTCTGGCCGTGTCTGGCACGGTGTTTCAGGGACTGCTGCGCAATCCCCTGGCCGATCCCTTTACCCTGGGCATTTCCAGTGGCGCGGCCTGTGGCGCAACCCTGGCCCTGACCTGTGCACCTGCATATACCTGGATTCAGGGCCACCTGCTGTTGCTCACTCCTGTGGCCGCGCTGGTGGGCGCGTTTGTGGCCATGATTCTGGTACTGGCCTTAAGCCGCGTACACGGTGGCCTGTCCCGTGAAAGCCTGGTTTTGGGGGGGATTGTGGTCTCCACCTTTCTGGGTGCGCTGATCTCTTTGGTTAAAGCTGTACATGAAGAATCAGTGGCAACCATTGTGTTCTGGATTATGGGCAGCTTTCAGGGCCGGGGCTGGGAACACGTGGGTCTGATGCTGCCGTTGATGGGCCTGGGCCTGGGGTGCGTACTGCTTTTTTCCCGTGAACTGGACATGCTGCGCCTGGGCAAAGAACAGGCCGCTCTGCTTGGTGTGGCCGTGACCCGCGCCAGGGTGGGCCTGTTGCTTGGAGCTGGAATGCTTACCGCAGCCGCGGTCAGTGTGTCGGGAATTATCGGCTTTGTGGGGCTGGTGGTGCCGCACCTGCTGCGGGTGCTTGTAGGGGCTGATACCAGGCCCTTGCTGCTTCTTTCCGGCCTGGGCGGAGCTTTTATTCTGCTCTGGTCTGATGTCCTGGCCCGCACCATTTTGTCTCACGGCGCAGAACTGCCCGTGGGCGTGGTGACTGCGCTTTTTGGCGGCCCGTTTTTCTGTCTGGTTCTGGCCCGCACCAGGAACATGACATGACTCAGGACATGCTTGTGGTCACAGAGTTGTGCGCTGGCTATGCAGGCGGGCCTGTGCTGGAGAACATTTCTCTGCGTGTTCAACGCGGGGAATTTGTGGCTGTGCTTGGCCCCAATGGCAGTGGCAAAACAA
The DNA here is from genome assembly GCA_012727515.1 of Desulfovibrionales bacterium. Classification (GTDB taxonomy): domain Bacteria; phylum Desulfobacterota; class Desulfovibrionia; order Desulfovibrionales; family Desulfomicrobiaceae; genus Desulfomicrobium. The sequence goes on along the minus strand of JAAYGZ010000414.1, from coordinate 1,141 downwards.
CGCTGCTGCGGGCCATTGCCGGGGTTGTGCGGCCCGGTTCCGGGTCTGTGCGTGTTCTGGGGCAGGACATCCATGCCCTGGCTGCACGCAAACGCGCTGCCCTGTGCGCCAGTGTTCCCCAGAAAAGTTCCGGTTTAGAAGGGCTGCGAGCCAAGGCCGTGGTGCTTATGGGCCGCTATCCTTTTCTTTCTTTTCTGGGCAATTACACCCAGGACGATCACCAGGCGGCCCAGGCTGCCATGGACCAGACCCAGTGTGCAGATTTGTGCAACCGTCAGTGTCAGGAACTTTCCGGCGGTGAAATGCAGCGTGTTCTTGTGGCCCGTGCCCTGGCCCAGAATCCGCAACTGCTGCTCCTGGATGAAGTGGCTGCGCACCTTGATGTTGCCCGTGCCGTGGATGTGTATGAGCTGCTGCGTGCTCGCCACAGCCACGGCCTGACCGTGCTCACTGTGGCCCATGACCTGAATCTGGCCGCACTGTATTGTAACCGTCTTATTTTTATGAAGCAGGGCCACATCCTGTATGATGGCCCTACTGCTGATATTTTTACTGCCTCTGTGCTACAGGAAATATATGAAACTCCCCTGCATGTTGTTGCCCATCCCCAAACAGGAGCGCCCCAGGCTTTTCTGGTGCCTCACACTGCTCATACTGCTGATTCAGCCCCTGGCCTGGGCGAGTGATACAACAAACCAGTCCGCTTCCAATGTGTGTATTGTTGATGACCGGGGCCTGACCATTTGCCTGGACCGCCCGGCCACGCGCATTATTGCCCTGTACGGGGCATTCAATGAAATTCTGGCTGATCTGGGCCTGGAACACACACTTGTTGCCCGCACCCAGGCCGATGAACTGCCGAAATCCATTACAGCGCTGCCAGTTATTGGTACGCACATGCGCCCCAATCCAGAACTCATCATCGGGCTTCAGCCTGATCTTGTCCTGCAACGCGCCAGCCGCGCCCAGGCCCTGGACCCGGTGCGCACCCTGGAAACAAACGGCATATCCGTGGCTGTTTTTGAAATGGCAAACTTTGCCCAACTGTGTTCTGCCATGCAGCGTATTGGCGTACTCACCAACACCACGGCCCAGGCCCAGACAAAAGTGGACAGCATCAACACGGCCCTGGACGCCTTGG
>JAAYGZ010000413.1 GCA_012727515.1 Desulfovibrionales bacterium | reverse complement strand
GCTGTACGCGCACCAGAAGTATTGGGCAGCAAACGCATGTGTTCAGGAATATGGCGGGTCACAGTATCTGTTTGGGCAGTAAGATCCACCCTGCGCAGAGCCACAGTGATGACCTCACTGCCAGAGGCCTCCAGCACACGAGGAATAAGGGCATCAGAAGCATATTTTCCTGTGCCGGTAAAAAGCCTGCTGGTCAGGGACACGCCTCCAATGACCAGTGCATCTGAATTTATACTGGAATCAGACCATGCTGAAATGTGCATTATTATCCTCCTCCCACAAAAGAGACGATTTCAACCTGATCGCCATTTTTTAACATGGTCTGATCGTAGCGAGCCTTTTCAATGATATCGCCGTTCACCTCGACCACAACTGTGTCTGGCGAAAGTGCTGCAGCCTGCACCAGACCGAGCACATCCAGCCCGTCTGGCAGCTCTACCCTGGTACCATTGAGCATTATGTACATACTTTTTCCTCCCTGGTTGGGTGTCCACTCCTTGTACAGACCGCGTAAGAGCGCAAAGCCTGTCAAAACAGCCTGAAATAGTGCGCCAACAGCGCAGAGCTTTGGGAAGATGACGGGAAGAGGAGAAAAGGAGAAAACCCGAAGTAAGGACAGGCCGTAACTATTTCTGCCGTGAGAAATAAAAAAGGCCTGCCTTTGGCAAGCCTTACAAAATTTTCAGTCATGGTAGTGCAACAGACTACGCGCCTGAATCATTCAGTGCTTCCCTACGGCAGTATAAACTGCATCAGGTTCCAAGGGTCGGATGCGTGCATCCCTCTCAGCCCGTTGGGGCTCCCCCAGCCATCTACATTGTCACCACGAGCTATAGGCAAAGATCTGACCCAAAGTAAAGCCTGTATTCATGGCCTTGTGCAGCCGAGGAGCCTGCCCTGAGCATAGTCGAAGGGATCTTGAGATTCCTCCGCTCATGCCACCCGCCGCACTTTGTTCGCGGTCGCAGTCGGTCGGAATGACAAGCGAAAATGGCGCTGCGTTATTCAGGTTCATTCTGGCATGTTGTCCTCTCTGGTTTCTGTCTCAATCCAGCGTAAAAATGGTTCATGCCCGCCATCCAGATTTACGCGCACAATGCAGGGCACCTCATACGGATGCACAGCGCACACACAGGCACGCAGTTTGTCCCACAGGTCAGCCCTGGTTTTGGCAATGAGCACCACTTCCTGACCTGTGCACACAGCGCCGTCCCACCAATAAACAGATTCCATGCCTGGCAGCATGTTCACACACGCTGCGAGTTTGTTTTCCACCACTGTGCGCCCGATTTTCCGGGCTGTGTCCATATCAGGAGCTGTCATATAGACTAAAATTGCACACATTGGGTCCTCCTAAAAAACTTGAGCTTCACGACAAAACCTGTCAGTCATTGCTAATTATTCCGGCCCGGCCCCAGACATTTTTTTTCATCACCATATCTTCATTACCTGATACACCATGACCAATAGCACTGCCACCTCATCTTGTACTGACCGCGCGGCCCAGGTC
>JAAYGZ010000412.1 GCA_012727515.1 Desulfovibrionales bacterium | reverse complement strand
TTTTCAATGCGCTCCATGTCTATGGCTTCACTGCGATCAGCCAGGGCCGCACGCAGATCCCGCCCGATGTCGCCCAGTCCTTCACGAAACTGGGTCACACTGGCCGCGTGTTCAAGAAAATTGGCATCCACACTGACCAGTCCGGTGCAGGCCCGTTCCAGCGCACTGAGCAGATCAGGCAGCCCGCCTTCGCCCAGAATAAGCCCCTGAGCCTCAAAGGCCAGGGTTCTGGTCTGTTCATACTCCTTGGAGCTGTCACGCTGGCGCAGAAGCTCTTCTTCTTCTCCTGGTCTTGGATCAACTTTACGGATGTCTGCCAGTTGAAATTCAAGAAATTCCCGGCGCTCCACAAGTCCGGCCATGCGCTGCTCAACAGCCTGGCGCTGGGCAAGCACAGTGTGCAGGTGTTCACGACAGGCCTGGTGCACAGCCAGTACGTCAGGGTCTGGTAGAAATGCGTCCACAATATCCACATGATGTTCAGGGCTGAGCAGGCGCTGATGTCCGTGCTGACTGGTGTGCATGAGCAGCCTGGGGCGAAACTCTGCCAGGCGCTCCTGCGAACCAAGGTCGTCATTGATGAAAAGTTTGCTGCGCCCACTGCTGGCGTGTAATTCCCGGCGCAAAAGAAGCGGCTCCTGATCCAGGATAAAGACAGCCTCAACCACGGCCTTGTCACGCCCCGGGCGAACCAGTGACGCGGAAATGCGTTCCCCAAGAATAAAATCCAGTGCGCGCAGAATAAATGATTTTCCTGCTCCGGATTCGCCAGTCAGCACATTAAGGCCTGGGCAGAAATCCAGCTCAACATCATCAATCAGGGCAAGATTACGAATACGCAGTGTTTCCAGCATGGCACTCAGGGTTTGGGGGTTGAGGGAAAATATTCGGCCAGGGCTTTGCGCACATGGCCGGAAACATCCATGCCAGCCAGCAGGGCGTGAAAGCGTTGTGCCTCGCCCTGGGCCTGGGCTGTATGGTGAGCCACAGCCAGTTCTTCCAGGCCCTGGTGCACCCGGAAGGCCTGACAATTGGTCATGCCCAGTTCCAGCCCCAGACGCCAGTTATCGCGTTCACGCAGACTGATATATGACAGGGCTTTAAGGCGCAGGGCTTCCCAGCCACTGGTGCGGGCCAGAGCCTGCTGCAAGGCCCGGTACACTTCCTTGTCCTGGGGCGCGTATTCACTGGCCAGAACCAGACATTCCAGGGCTGATTGGGGAACGTGGCGCTGAGGGTTGAATACAAATCCGGGCCGCGAGTGCAGGTCGTGTCGTTGTAGCTCCCTGGCCCATGCAAGGCAAATGGAAACAGGGCTGGCCATAGATTCTGGCTCTGGTCTGCCCTGGCTGCGCATCTGACGCAGGGTAAAGGCCCTGGCCAGAGTCAACTCCGCATGACGCAAGGCGCTCATGGCCCCGGCCAGATTAACGCTGAGCGCGTCATGGTATTGTTCTTTCTGCACCACAGGCACGGCCAGGCGTAAAAAATCATTACGGCTGCTGTTTGCTGTACATCGCACCAACGCGGCCAGCACGTCTTCACTCAGGGGCAAGCTGAAAAAAGCGCGTTCCAGGGCCGGGCC
>JAAYGZ010000411.1 GCA_012727515.1 Desulfovibrionales bacterium | reverse complement strand
GCGATAACTGCCTTTGGATCAGGCATCTGGTCGTAGATATTTTTCAGGGCCTTGGCATTACGGGGGTTTACCGTACCAGACACCACCAGCACATCAGCATGTTTTGGATTGCCGATATTTAAAATGCCAAAGCGTTCAATGTCGTACACCGGGGTCAGACAGGCCAGCACCTCAATGTCACAGCCATTGCAGCTCCCACAGTCAAAATGAATGAGCCATGGCGACTTCACTCGGGATGTGTGCAGCAGATCGTTAATAAAGCCCATGATGGAACTCCGTTCGTATAGTTCTTAGAATGATCTGGCGTACAGAAGCGCCACGTTGAAAAAAGACAGACCAATGCCCACGCCCCAGACATATGCCAGCATCCAGCGCCAGGTCATACGCGGCGTTACGTTATCAATGAGAATTTCCGCCATGTAGGTTATGGCAAGCAACGCTGCCATACCGACAAGACTTGTGCTCCAGAACAGGCTGCAAATAGCCAGAATAAGCACAATATCATACCAGTGGGCAATTTCTAAAATAGCCAGGTATGGTCCGGAGTATTCTGTCAGAACACCACGGGCAAGTTCCTGATGGGCGTGATGACTGGCAGAGATATCAAAGGGCGACTTGCGCAACTTAATGGTCAGGGCAAAAGTCAGGACCACATAAAGCAGCGGCAGAAGCAGGAAGATAGGACGGTCATAAGCCAGGATGGCGTCGATCTTGAAACTGCCAGTGACAAAATAAATGCCGACAAAGACAATGATCAGCAAAGGCTCATAGGTCAGCATCTGAATCAGCTCACGCTGAGCGCCCAGCTGAGAATAGGGTGAGGGCACGGACAATGCGCCCACGACCATGAAGACCGCACCCACGGTCATGACAAAGAAGATCATCAGCAGGTCAGCCTGCATGGCAAACAAAGCCACGCAAAGTACTGAAGATATCAGATAAATGTGGACACAGAAAATCTGCCAGTAGTTGACGATCAGGCGTTCTTTACCCAGCAGTTTGATGACATCATAAAAGGGCTGTAAAATGGGCGGGCCAAAACGTCCCTGACACCAGGCTGTTAAGCGACGGTCAATACCGGCCAGCAGGCCGCCAAGAATGGGGCTCAGAATAATTGCCAGAAGAACATAGATGATGGTTTTGAAGTCCATTACAGCACCCCCGCCAACAAAATAACCAGAATTCCCAGGGCGACCACATTAACCCATGTTGAGATGCGTCCCTCGCCAATCAGATTTTCCATATAATAGTTTGTGGACGTAAACTCAGCCCACTGCCCCAAGGGACCATTAAAGCCCAGGCGCTGATTGTCTGACGGATCTTGCAGACCACAGACATACGGCGTGGAATAGGCCCGTGTGCTGACGCGCTTGGAAGATGAAGCGCGGGCAGCCCAGATCACACCAAGGGTAAAGATAACAAAGATAGGATACAGGGCAAACATACCGACATTATTAGAAATAACGCCAAGTGCCGCTACATACAGGTCTGTGGAATAGAGCCGTTCCAGAACAGGCAGAACCATGGATGTGTACAGGCCCGGAGCCACAAAGCTCATCAGCACCGCAGCAGCAGCCAGGAACAGGAGCGGAACGCGAATCAGTGAGGATTGTTCTTCAGCCTGCAGATTCACCTGATGCAAAGTAGAAGTCATGAGCATACCCAGCCAACGACCCCAGAAAACCATGGTCAGGGCAGAGCCTACAGCCAGCATCAGAACAACAAGGGGCAGTTGGGCCGAGGCTTCCACAGCCATCCACTTGGATAACAGCGCTCCAAAAGGAGGCAGAAACATGGTCACAATGCCAATAACAGCGACCATGGTTGTTTTGGGCATGATCCGGATCAGTCCGCGCATGTCTTCAATGTCGCGGCTGCCGATTTTCTGTTCAATAGTGCCCACGCAGAGGAACATCAGCGCCTTGGATATAGCATGGAAGACAATGAGCAGGATTGCTGCAGCCATGGCAGCCGGTGTGTTGATGCCGGCACAAGCCACAATCATACCCAGATTACTGATAGTGGAATAGGCCAGAATTTTTTTACCATTGCTCTGGGACAGGGCCAGAACAGCTGCGGCCAGAAAGGTAAAGGCGCCAAACAAAGCAACATAATTGCTGAATACTGTTCCTGCATAGGCCGGTGCCAGGCGGATAACCAGATATACTCCGGCTTTGACCATGGTACTGGAATGAAGCAAGGCAGAGACCGGAGTGGGCGCAACCATGGCTCCGCACAGCCAGCTCTGAAAGGGAAGCTGCGCAGCCTTGGTAAAGCCGGCAAAGCAGAGCAAGCCAATGGGCAGCAAGAGCAAGGCAGAAGCGTTATCTGCGACAATAATCTCCTGCAGGGAAAGAGGCATGCCTTTGGCACGGATCATAATCATGGCCATCACAAAAGCGACACCACCCAGCATGTTCATCCACAAAGCGCGGGTGGCATTTGTAATCGCAACTTCGGTTTCATCATGCTTGATGAGCATGAAGGAACACAGGGTTGTGACTTCCCAGAAAAAGTAGAGCCACAGCAAATTGTTGGAAAAAACCAATCCATTCATGGCCCCGAGAAAAAGAACCATGTAAAAGAAGAAGCGTCCCTGTTTGGATTGTGCCAGTTTGAGGTGATGCTCGTGCTCCTTCATGTATGCCAGCCCATACACACAGATCAGAGATCCGATGATGGAGATGATCACGCACATGATCATGGAGAACTGATCTCCGTACAAGGTCGGGCCTGCGCCTTCGCCTGGGTGCATGAACAATTCAAGCAGGGCCAGCGGCACAAGCTGAAGCAGGGTCAGCGCAGCAATAAGTTTGTTTTTGAGCCGGTAGCTGATGCCAAGAATCACGAACAGCAGCGCGAAATCCAGGATAGCAATAAGCCCATCTGCCGGAATGCCGAAAAGATATTCCGGGGTGAAAGAAAACGCCTCGGACTGCACCAGAAACAACGATGCCACCGAGACGACCACACTTGTACCCAGCACAAGCATGGAACGCAGGGTTGTAACATTGATCAGACAGAGCGCTGCCGCAAAAAACGGAAGCACAATGCTGATCCCTACCATTTGCGGGACGAGCATAGACAAAAAACCTCCTTGCAAAGAAATCCAGTCATCAGCAATACGCCTATACATAAAAGCCGACCCAGAGGGACGGCCGAAAACCTTAAAGAATACAAACGCAAGGAAAGGAGCAATCTATTCGAACAAGCGATAAGATTGCTAATGGAAAGCAGGAAAGTTCGTCAAGCAGAACTTATTTAAAGGTTGTAGCACGTTACAAAAAAATACGCGCCACTGCCAGACGTACATAGCAAGGAGGATAAAGATGCTCGGAGGGTTTATTGTAATGATGCCAAGTCAAGCATGTAATTTAGGCGAGGAAGGCACTGATTAAATCGAACGAACTATCATGGTCATCGAATTTCATATCATCCCGAGCGGAGTCGAGGAGCCTGACCTGAGCTGGGCACAGCCAAAGGGATAAGGCTGACTACCAGAACGTAAGGGAAGCAGAACCAACTCTAGTGGACGGCCAAAATATAACCACAGCTGCTCATCTGTCGCTTGGACGCGCCTGGCAAAGGCCTGACGAAAAAACAACTCCTGACGCACCATGTCTTCAAGCTTTATCTTTGCGCTGTGCTCTTTCTGGCGTGCCAATTCCACGGCATCCTGCATTGGAAAAAGCCGCTCATGCTCTGCTATGCACTCCCCCAATGCGCTTTGCGCATCCACTAGGTGAGCACGAGTCAAGCGCGGCAAAGCGAGAGCATGAAAAATTTCCTTTGTGTTGTCACATTGCAACACACTGCATTCTAAAGGGCGATGAGCATAAACAGAGCATCCTCCTTTGTCTGCATCAAAAAAAATACATTCCCAGCCCATCCCCTTGCCTCTGATTTTAAGCAATTCTTCAAGCAGGGGCTGCACAGTGTTGGTTTGCGGATCAAAAGCCAATTCTCCGCGCCGCAGACATACGATATTTGTCAGACCGAGGTGTACCACAAGGTCTGCATCATCTGTGTGAAGCCCTGGTCCTCCCTTACGGCAACATGTTCCACACCGTGCACAGCGAAATTTACTCATACAATACCCATTGTTTTTGCACTCAATTTTAAGGTTTGATCTCCAGTTCAGGCATAAAAAAAGCCGGGTAACCCGGCTTTTGATCAGTTATACAGCTCTCTTTCAAGCCACTTGCGCACATCAGCGCTCACAGGGTATATACCTTTATGATTATGCACAGCCTTGAGAAACGTATTGGCCAGGGGATCAGGAAGGGCCAACACAGCCAGATCCTCTGCTCCATCAGAATTACGGTACACTAGCGTTGCAGTTGGATGCTCATCCCATGTATTGATGACAAAATAATGAGAAAAGTCCTCTTTGCCTCGAACTGCATACTGATATCCCCCGCGATATCCATTATTTCCCCATTCCAAATAAATGGCTACTGCATCTTCAGGGGTCATTTCCCAATCAATTGTTAAATTCTTGAATGCTCGTAACTGTCCCATAATTCACCTCCATTTATTGATATGAATTATTAGTAACGACAAAAAGAAAGTCAACCCCCCTGGAGTCGAATATCTCCACACCGTACACCCTGTTGTACGCAGTCTTTATATTGAGCCGCAGCAGCAACAAAATTATATGCCCATTCTGCATGGCCCAGGGCGTGTATGTGAACATATCCGGCTAGACAATTACGATATAAAATTCCATCAACACCTTGGGCTATCCCCTGCCCTCGCACCATGGAAAATACAAACTCTGCAGAAGGCGGCAACTCTGGACAGTGGGAATAATGAAATTCATGGCCAGTAAGTGCAGAGCCAAGCGAGAAAAAAGGATTTGCAGTCTGGATCATGGCACGCACATATCCATGGCCTTGAGGCTTGGCGCATACGCGCGTGGCTACAGGCACAGCATCAGCCATAGAATACGAGACGCCATTATACTCAAGTGCGCGGCCAAGATACATCAAGCCCCCACATTCAGCATAGGTGGGCATTCCTTGCTCAATATGCGAACGAATGGATTTTTTCATGGAGATATTTTCAGCAAGCATCTTGGCCATGATCTCAGGGAAGCCACCCCCTAAGTATAAAGCATGTACCTCTGGTACAGTAGCATCATCTAGCAGACTAAATTCAACAATCTCTGCACCGGCATGACGCAAGGCATCGAGGTTTTCCTGATAATAAAACCAGAGTGCTGCATCTCGTGCAACGCCGATACGAACCATCGGCATAGTAGTAGGATGAGCGCCAGAATGAAAAAAAATTGGTTCAGGGCTTATTGTACTGCCAGGAGCAGTGGCAGCAACACCCCAGACAGTGTCTAAATCAACATGATCACGCACTAAAACAGAAAGGCCATCAAGAGGATCTGTCTCTAGCTCTGTTTCTGCCACAAGGCCCATGTTTCGCTCTGGGATAGGATTAGTCTGAAGTTTGGGCAGGATACCAACAACACGCAAGCCTGTATATTGTTCTATGGTTTGGCGTAGCACTGTTTGATGACGTCGCCCGGCCGCCCTGTTCAGCACAACCCCCTGGATATTTACTTCCGGATCAAAAACACACAATCCAAGAAGCAGGGCTGCCATTGTACGACTGACTTTTGTACAATCCGCAACAATAAGAACAGGACACTGCAAGACTTTGGCAAGTTCAGCAGACGAATATGTCCCAGCAACATCCTTTCCGTCATACAAGCCTCTATTGCCTTCTATCAAAGAAATATCTGCCTGCAAGGCTCGGTACCAGAAAAGATTCTGCAGAACAGGAGAAGGCAATAAAAAAGGATCCAGATTAGACGTTATAGTGTGGCTGGCTAAAGTCAGCCACTTAGCGTCAATATAATCCGGACCCTTTTTGAAAGTTTGTACTCGATGCCCCTGCTCTGAAAATGCTCTGGCCAAACCTAAAGAAACAATGGTCTTGCCAGATCCTCCTCCAAGTCCAGCAATCAGTACACGCGGGCACGAATGTACAACAGACATTTAGCGACTAATCTTCGCCTTCTGCGCTAGCCTGCTTACCAGACCCGGGCAATCCGTACATGGTTGTACTGCCGCTGGACCAGTATTCCAAAACACCATCAGCAACAAGCTGATTAATGATCTTTTTGGCTTCACGCATTTTCATATCAGGAAAAAGAGCCGACAAGTCATTAAAATAAAATTTAGATTTGGATTTTTCCTTGGACTTAATGAATTCAACAACGATGTCTTTAGGATCTGCCATACATGCCTCTCTTAAGGTTAAGGGCCGACTTTCGTCGGCCCTAGTTAGAGTTCGTTCCTGACGAGAACTAGAACTTAAAGTTCGTGGTCTGACGCCAAGTGTAATAAGCTGGATCACGGAAGTCATCGATCATGTGCTCAGAGAACTCAAGACCGGTCTTCTCAAAAAAGCGTTCCCAACCAATACGTTCAGCCCAATCACCAACGCGTTCGTATTTGCGTGCGTCAGTAGCATAAGCTTCTACAATCTGGCGGATAACTTTAGCCAATGTGGGCCAGCGAGGTGGCTCATTGGGGATAAAGGCAACAACAACCTTGGAGAACTTTGGGTTGCTGATACGGTTAGAAACCTTACCACCAGCCATGATAACCAGTCCGTCACCAGTCTGGTCAGACAGAGGCAGGGAAGGACACATGGTGTAGCAGTTACCGCAGAACATGCAGCGTTCCTGCTTAATAGCCACAGTGTTTACTGTTTTGGTTTCACCACTTTCTGTAGTAATTTCCTTTTTGGTCGGACGAATAGCACCTGTTGGGCAAGCGGCCACAGCCAAAGGAATTTCACACAGATTGTTCAACCATTCGTGGTCAATGATGGGGGGTTTACGGTGGTAGCCAAGAATTGCAATGTCAGAACAGTGTACAGCACCGCACATGTTCAGACAACACGCCATGGAAATGCGCACCTGAGCAGGCATACGCATCTGGCAGAATTCTTCAAACAGTTCGTCCAAAACAACCTTCACTGTACCAGACGCATCCGTAGCCGGGGTATGACAGTGAATCCAGCCCTGGGTATGAACGATATTAGTTATTCCAGCGCCTGTTCCGCCAACAGGAAATCTATGGCTGCCGCCAGACAGTTTCTGGCTGTTCAGATACTCTTTGAGTTTTTTGGCTTCATCCAGAGTGGGCACCATGAACTCAATGTTGTTACGAGTGGTAAAACGCAAGTGACCACCGCAAAACTTATCCGCGATTTCGCAGATTTCACGGATATGCCCGGTGGACATCAGTCGAGCACCACCACAGCGCACGGTATACACTTCGTCACCACTTTCAGCCTTATGCACCAGAATGCCAGGCTCAATAATTTCATGCCACAGCCACTTGCCTTTGTTTTTGGCTATAACTGGAGGAAGGAAATCGGTAAAATGGCGCGGGCCAATATCCGTAATCCTGTTTTCCATTGGTTTTTCGGGATTGTATCCAGAAGAAATGAAAGCCATTGTTGACCCCCCTCTTATCTCTGATGGTGTTTACGGTATTCAGCGATTTCGCGCTGCCAGCCGCCGGGCACGTCTTCTTCTTTCCAGAAGATGTACGGATTATGACGGGGTTCCATGACATGCTGTGGCACAGGAGTGGCACCAATAGCGGAGATAGCTTTGGCCAGCCCCTGACGCTTGATCAATTCACCAAGACGCTCGCGGTTCTTGCCTTCTTCCATCCACCATTCCCAAATTGCTTCGATGATTTCTTTGATTTCATCGTAAGGCTCTTCAACCTTGATAAAAGGAACGAGCAAAGAACCCATCTGTGCTCCATCCAAAATCGGAGCCTTTGCGCCAACCAGGATAGACAGGCCACGATCATTACCAATGCGCAGAGCACGAGGCATGACGTTGAGGCAATGCATACAGCGAGTACATTCGCGATTGTTGATTTTCAGTTTGCCGTCTTCGATCCACATACACTCGGTGGGACACAGATCAATGACTTCCTTCTGGATATCAAAAGCACCCCAGTCTTTACCAGAGTGAGCGCCACCATTAGGCTTGAGCTCTCCGCCGATATAGGCAGCAACCGCTTCCTGATCAATGCGGATATCGTCTTTCCAGGTACCAATGAAAGACATGTCAGAGCGAGCAATAGAAGCCACACATCCATTGGGGCAACCATCGAATTTGAACTTAAACTTGTACGGGAATGCCGGACGATGCAATTCATCCTGATATTCCATGGTCAGCTGATAGCACAATTCCTGAGCATCATAACAGGCCCATTCACAACGAGACTCGCCAAGACAAGAAGCTGGCGTACGCAGGTTGGAACCGGAACCACCAAGGTCATTATTCATGTTATGAGTCAATTCGAAGAAAATTTCCTCGAGCTGCGGAGTTGTGGTGCCCAGAAGAACGATGTCGCCAGTAGCGCCATGCATGTTGGTCAGACCAGAACCGCGCATATCCCAGATATCACAGAGCTGACGGAGAAAATCAGAGGTATAGTACATACCTGCTGGCTGTGCCACACGGATGGTATGGAAATGCGCTACACCAGGAAACATCTGGGGCTGATCGCAGTAACGACCAATAACACCACCACCATAACCAAAGACGCCCACAATACCACCGTGCTTCCAGTGTGTGGTGCCGTCTTTGTAGGAAAGCTCCAGAATACCCAACAGGTCGTCACAGACATCCGAAGGAATCTGATACTCTACGTTTTTCTCGTTTTTGCGGCGTCTCTCGGCTTCCTCCTTAATATCCGCCACAAAACTCGGCCACGGACCGCTCTCAAGCTGATCCAGCAACGGAGTCGCATGTTTAGCCATTACACATCCTCCTTAAAAGATTAGACCGTGTACAGTCACCGCACAGACATTCAAACCTGCGCGATCCCCAACCTCACAACAATTTCAAAGACTTTCCAATATCTTGTACTAGTGAATCTTCGTACAAAGTACACAACTTGTCAACCCCAAAGCTGGGTTACTGAAGCAGTACCTAGCGGTATTCACGTACTTCAGCCAGAATATCTGGATCAACTTCAAAGCCTGTTTCTGTTGCCTTATCAAAATAAATAAGGGCCTTTTTAGGTTCTTTTTTCTCTAAATAGGCCAGGCCAATATTATTGTACGCTGGCCCAAACATGGGCTCTATTTCAATGGCCTTAGAACATTGCATAATGCAGGCATCCGGATCTCCAAGGCCAAGATAGGCGCTTCCAAGCGTTGTATGCGCCTGGATAAATTGCGGATCCAAGCTCAAAGCTCTTTTCAGGGCCTTTACTGCCTTGTCTGCCTCGTGTTGCTGCATATAGACAAAGCCAATATTTCCCCAAGGAACAGCAAATCGAGGGCGTATCTCTGCTGCCTTTTTATTGAACTGCAAGCATGCTTCCAGATCACCTTTCTGCATGGCAAGCCCGCCAAGCTGGACATATGCTTCGGCAATTCCTGGCTCCAAAGCAATAGTTTCCTCAAAAGCCTTACGCGCCTCGTCATAGTTACGCTCTGCAACTAACGATACACCTAGATTATACATAAGCGTTGCTGAATCTGGATTATCGTGCAAAGCTTCCTTCAAGGCAGCCACAGATTTTGGACCATAATCATAATTTTTTTTCATTGCATCTCTCTGGTTAATTACGGCTTATATTCACTAATATTGATATTATGTTTCTTTAACTCATCAGCATACCATAAAGAAAACTCGTACATCGCAACATAACGATCATCTCCGTTAACCATTCCTAAACATATTTCCAACACTCCCTGGCCATATGCATTGCTGTATTTTTCTGGAGCATGATTTTGCAGATACTCTCGTACCAGCTGCTGCGTTGTGCGTCGTGTTCCATCAGTACGCCACTCAATAGGATGCTTGGGCTCTGCAAAAGGATCCCAACGATCATAGCCTATCCTATCGATAAACTTACGCCTACGGGGCGACATTTTCTCATAAATCACTTTTTTTTGTGCTTCACGTTCATCAGCCAGGAGCGCAGGATTAATCATTTTCACCCTCTGCAACATTTTCAGATTCTGATAGCTCTGAAAGGCCAAAGTACTCATCGTTGTACATGGTCATCAGAGCCGTAGAAACAGGGACATGCATCAGGCGAAAATCCGCATACTTTGAACCAAGGTCATCCAAAATTTGATTACTGATGCGCAACAGTTCGTCTTGGACTCGGTGTATTTTTACAGCAGGATATGAATTTCCTGGTATAAATCCTGACAACCCGCAGGTATGTGACTTGCCCTCAATTTCAAGAGGAATGCCATACACTCTGCATGTGATAGGACGAAAGGCATAAAGCTGACACACATTGACTTCACTGAGAAGAGGACAGCGAATACGCTCCTGGGCTACACGGCCCAGAATATCTGCTGATTCTGATTGCTCGGCATCTTTAGAAATTTTTTTCTTAAGAACATTCGCTTTTCGGTCTGCTTTATCTGCCTCAATTAAAATTTTATTACGTTCTTTTTCATCAACTTCCTGAAATTTGGCATTTAAATATAATGCTTCCACTAATGGTATGTCAAACAAGGCGTGGCAGCAATCACTACACCCTTCCTTACACTTCACCTCGTCAGCAAATTTTTCTGATACGTTCTTAAATAAGGCATCAATTTGAGCGACTAGTGATTCATACTCTGTAAAATATGTGGTCAAGTCCAGTTTCATGCAAGCATACCCTCATCGGAGCGCACAGGCGCACCATTAACTCCTAGGTAAAACTGTTAGAAAATTGCAAAAGAAAAAGCTGAATCGGGCAGAATTGCCCTGAGATAAGACTGTGCGCGGCAGGCCTAAGGCCTGCCGCAATGCAGATTTTAATTTTCTTCGATAGTAATTGCGCTCTGCTCACAAACTTCTACACAGGATTCGCAACCAAGACACTCTTCTTCATTCACAGGAACAGCTTTGCTGTTCTGCAATTCATACACTTCAACAGGGCAAACATCTACACATTCGCCACAACCAATACACTTCTCAGCATCAACAGCAACAGAATAACCCATAATGTACCTCCAAAATACTAAAGCCCCTTGGGGCGTGTTATAGAAAAGTCCACTTACACACGAACAAAAAGTCTGTAAACTAAAATAATATCAACAAAAACACATTAATACCAACAAGCTTGCAAACAGACCCGGGTGGCTGTCACCACCCGGGAGAAATACTATTCTATTTCTTTT
>JAAYGZ010000410.1 GCA_012727515.1 Desulfovibrionales bacterium | reverse complement strand
CTTCAATATACATCCGCCCCTGGTCACAGGCCACCTCAACGGCCTGGGCAATAAGCGTCATAAAAATACGATGTACAAGCTCCTGGTCTGCCCATACTGCAGGGCATAAGTCCGCGTTACGTACATCACAGCGCAAGCCTTTGCGTCCGATTCTTCGCGACAACAGGCGCAAAGCCAAAGCCACGGCAGCAGAGACAGAACAGTACTCCCACGTTACTGTCAAGGGCTCTTGATAGGCGGTAATACGCTGCACCAAACGCTCCAGCCGTGTGCATTCCTGAAGAATAACCTCGGTTTCTGTGGACTCAGGATAAACTGAACGCAGTTTACGCGCACAGCCACCCAGGGAAACAAGGGGATTGCGAATCTCATGGGCCACTTCTTCGGTCATGGTGCTGAGTAAATTCAATTTTTCATTCTGCACCAGCAGGTTATCCAGATATGAATACCGGGTCACATCCGTAATCATGCCTTCCAGGCGATCAGGAAAATGTTCTTCATCTTTAAAGCCGGTAATAGATTGGGCCTGTAAAAAAATCTGGTAGCCATCTTTATGTATAAAACGAAAATCCAGACAGAATGGAGGCGAGTGTAAACGAAAGCAGGAGCGCAAGGTATGCAGGAATTTTCCACGGTCCTCTGCTACAATATAACGCAGAAATGAACGGGGAGACTGTAAAATATCTTGTGGGGCATAGCCTAAAATAGACTGGGTACTTTGATTGAGAAATTCAAACTCAAGATTGGCATTGATAATAAAGATGATCACCGGCAGATTTTCAATGAGCTGATATAGATGATCTTGAATTTCATGGACTCGCTGCTGAAGCTGAACCTGAGCCAGACAATTGCGCAGGGTATTGATAAACACAGAGGTGCTGACAATGGGCTTGACAATATAATCCCAGGCCCCTGCCTTGAACGCATCAATGGCATCTGAAATATGAGTGCGCGCAGAGACAATAATTACAGGAACTGCCGGGCGAGTTGCCTTTATTCTGCGCAGCACATCCATGCCATCTCCCTCGCCACGTCCGTAAAGGCCAAGGTCAAGCAGCACCAGGTCTGGAGTATTGTGCAAAAAAGCATCCAGGCCGTGCGCAGCATCTGCGGCCTGGATAACATGAAATCCCGCGCTATGCAGCCAGGCAGTCATGGACAAGCGGGTGGTGCTGTCGTCTTCAATAAGGAGAATTGATGGGGTCATGACGTAACTCGCTCAAAAAAACAGGCATTGCACGGCAGAATAATAGAAAAAAAATTCATGTGCTCTGCATAATGATAGCGCACACGCCCGCCATGCAGTTCCACTATTTGCTTGACAAAATACAAACCATTGCCGCTTCCCTCTATGTTTGCCCATATTGCAGCACGAAAATTTGCTTCAAACAAGTGGGGCGCGTCGAGATTGCCCACGGGCTGTCCAGTGGTCGCAATATATATGCAAATACCTGGAGCACCAAGGCCCAAGGCATCTGCCTGATACTCCCATCCATACACAAGTTCTTTGTGCCATTCTCCTTCTACGCTGGCTACAGCCTGAGTATATTTTACTGCATTGGAAAATAAATTGGCAAAAACCTGGCTCATCAGACCCACATCAGCGTCTAAACGTATATCACGAT
>JAAYGZ010000409.1 GCA_012727515.1 Desulfovibrionales bacterium | reverse complement strand
GGTCCTGGAAATGAAGCTGAAATCTTTTCTCACACCGGCCTCACGCGAAGGGCGCTTGGTTTCTTTGACACGCATTAAGGAACGTTTTCAGATCAAGGATCGTGAGCCAGAAAATGAACTGCGCCTGGCCCCGGAAAATCTTGGTCCAGAGCTCTAGGCGCGCAGTGCTGAGGCAGGCTGTTCAACGCGGCAGGTCTCTTGAAAATTTCATGGCCTTCTGTCACCTTACGCCTTGGATTTGCCGGAGCATAAAGCCTGGGTCATGCCTGTTGAAATCAGTATCTGCTGTTGCGGGAGGAATTATGCATGAAGTTAGTCTGAACCGTTTGATTACTGACTACATCTCTGGAGAACAAATTGAGGACACAACCTATGAGGACTTACGCCAGGCCTTAGCACGTATGCTTGTGGAAGATAAAAAATATCCTCGCGCCAGCATCCGCCCCAAGCACCCTGTTTCCTATGTTATTGATACTACAGTGCAAACAACGGTTATTGATCTGGCTGTATTTGATACAGACGAAACACCATTGCTGGCTTTGTTTTTCTGCCCCGGTGAAGTCGGAACATTTATCCGTGAGAGCATGGCTGCTGCCCGTATTCACAGCCCACACCCCTTTCCACTGGTTGCAGTTACAGATTCCATGCGTCTTGTTCTCGCGGCAACAGCCAGCGCAGAAACCATTGGTGAAGGTTTTTATGCTCTTCCTTCATGGCATGCTTTGCGCTCGACAGCAAAATCATATCCGGTTCCTGCCCTTACTCCTGAACGTCGGGCCAGAGAAGAACGTATTCTGTATGCATATTGTGGTCTGGGTGGACCGTGCTGTGGCGGGCAATGTACGCCATAACATTGCCCTGTATCCAGTCTTAAAGCGGCAATTCGCCCCAGAAGTCATAGTCAAAATCCTGGCTTGTGCGCAGCCCTTCGGCCAATTCTTCCTGGGTAATACCCACTGCACCCACATGGCCAACCACAACGCCACCGGCGCAATTTGCAATTAAGCATGCTGTGAGCAGATCAAGCCCAGCACTCAGGCCCAGCGCAATAACCGCAATGACTGTATCTCCTGCGCCAGTTACATCAAAAACACTCCGTGCCATGGTCGGTACATGAAAAATACCCTGGCCAGGCAGGAAAACAGCCATACCATCGCCACCCATAGTAATTACCACGCTCTGAAAACCCTGCTGTGACAAAACCTTTTTGCCAGCTGCAATCAGATCCTCGCGACTGTGGATAGGTATTTCCACGCCCGTGCTGATTTCCCTGGTATTGGGGGTCATGCAGTACATATGTGCATAAAAGGGAAAATTCTTTGTTTTCGGGTCCAGAATCAATTTTTGATCGGCTCGCTTACGCTGCTGGAGCCAGGCTAAAAAATCTTTGGAAATAGCCCCTTTGCCATAGTCTGAAAGCACAATCACTTCAAACTGATCAATGTGCTGATCAACAGCCTGAGTCAGTTGTGCAAATTCCTCTGCGCACAGTGGTGTGCTATTTTCACGATCCACGCGCAGAATTTGCTGATGCGCAGCCATGATGCGTGTTTTCAATGTTGTCTGACGAGTTGCAGAAGGCAGCAAACAGGCATCTATTCCCAGTTCAGCACAGATCTGTGCCATATTTTCTCCATACACATCCTGGCCGCATAGACTGATGAGCGTTGGGACTCCTCCCAATGTTGCGATGTTTTGCGCTACGTTCCCAGCGCCGCCGATCTTAAATTCTTCCTCCGTAACCGTCACAATGGGTACGGGCGCTTCTGGAGAAATTCGCTCCACAATGCCGCGCTGATATTGGTCAAGCATGGCATCACCTATGATAAGCACTTTGGCCCCAATAAATCGGGCAGCACTAAATGCCAGGTTCATGACAGCGTCTCCATATCCAGACGTGCCAGCATCTCAGCAAGCCGTGTTCTCTCCTCCGGGCTGGCATAGCTTAACACAATCCGCCCTTTTCGCTCTGTACCAGAGCAAGAAACGCGGCACTGCAACTGGGTTCCAAGCTTTTCAAGCACCGCATGTATATCCTGCGGCGGAGTATTTTTTTTCGGAACGTTCCGCACTGGTTTTCGTTTTTTGAATTTTTTTACCAGCTCCTCTGTTTCCCGCACAGTGAGCTTTTGCTCAAGCACAGTCTGCGCCAGCGATTGCATATCTGATTCATGTTCCAGCCCAAGCAACGCCCGGCCATGCCCAGCAGATAACTCGTTCTTTTCCAACATATTCTGCACATCTTCTGGCAGCTTGAGTAAGCGCAGGCAATTGGTCACTGCGGGACGGCTTTTGCCGATTTTATCAGCCAGCTCCTCCTGGGTAACGCTGAAATGTTCCTTGATTTTTTCTAAAGCCCTGGCCTCTTCCAGGGGATTGAGATCTTCCCGCTGGAGATTTTCAATCAGGGCTATGGCCATGCTTTCATAATCATCAAGAGTACGCACAATACATTGCACGCGCTCCAGGCCAGCCAATTGACAGGCTCGCCAGCGCCGTTCTCCGGCCACTATTTCGTACTGCCCAGCAGTCTCTGCCGGACGCACCAGAATCGGTTGAATAAGGCCCTGAGCCTTGATAGACGCAGCCAATTCCTCTAGGGTGCTCTGCTCAAAATGCTGACGAGGCTGATGCGCGTTGGGTATAAGCGCAGTGCTCTCCACGCTCACAATTTCTGCGCTGCTTGTTAGGGGTTCGACAATCCGGCTCTTGATGAGTACATCCAGGCCTCGGCCCAGACCTTTTTTTATGTGTGTCATAGTGTGCTCGTTTTGCTGTTACATAGCCCTGGGCCTGGATGGCCCAGAGAAGGATAAACTCAAGGAGATAGTGATATGGATCGAAATACTGCATTAAAATACGTTGTTGATGCCCAAGGACACAGCCAGGGCGTTTTTCTGGATGAAGAATTATGGCGGCAGGTTTGCTCCCATGTTCTTGCAGTGCTGGCTCGTAATTGTCCGGTTGAGCAACTCATCCCTGAGCCCATGGCTGATTTTGAGCTTTTAGAAAAATACTGGGATTTCCGCTACGAACTTCCCTCTGATGTTTGCTGCGAAACCTGCGGAGCCTCAACGCCAAATTGGCAGACGGATGAGCCGCGTAAGTTCGTTCTCCGTGCCGCCAATATGGGTGGCTTACTGGTTTTTGAATGCAAAAATTGTGGATCACGCATCACTAAACGCCATTTTAAGGACAAGGTTACTGTTACCTGCTCAGCTCAAGGCTGTTCCTGTGTCTGAAATTTTGGATGAGCAACCAATTCCTGAGCCAGATTTATATACGACTGAGTTCCAAGGGATCTGATATCGTATAAGATAGCTGGCAGCCCGTGACTGGGCGCTTCAGACAAGCGCACATTGCGCGGGATTGTTGTTGTGCACACAAGCTCTCCAAAATGGTCACGCACTTCGCGTTCTACCATAAACGAGAGCTTGTTGCGTTTATCAAACATGGTCAGCACAATACCCAGAATATCCAGACGAGGATTAAGTCGTTCCCTGACCAGTCCGTAGGTTTTCATCAAATGGGCAATGCCCTCCAAAGCATAATACTCGCACTGCAAAGGAATGAGCAACCACGGAGCTGCGCACAAGGCATTAATTGTAATCAGCCCCAACGAAGGCGGGCAATCAAGCAGAATATAGTCAAAACCATGCTTGAGACGGTCAATAATTGAACGCAGGATAAACTCTCGGTCCCTCACATCCCGGAGTTCCATCTCTGCGGCGACCAGATCTGGCGTTGAGGGAATAATGTGCAGAAATTCCATGCCCGTGGGCTGAATAATTTTTTCAGCCTCATGGGGCGTGAAAAACAGAGAGTAAATGCTGCGTTCAGGCTCAACCTGCTCCACCCCAACCCCGCTTGATGCATTAGCCTGGGGATCACAATCAATGATAAGCACACGATATTCCATGGCTGCCAGCGAAGCAGCCAGGTTGACAGTGGACGTTGTTTTGCCCACTCCGCCTTTTTGATTTGCCAGCACAATGGTTCGCGCCACGCGCCCCTCCTTGTTGTTCCACGGGAAACTAATGGCCATAATACTCCCTGTACCATGCAACAAAGTGCTGAATACCTTCTTCAATCCGGGTGCGTGGCGCAAAATTCATATCTCGGGTCAGGTCATTAATATCTGCATAGGTGGCAGGAACATCGCCTGGCTGCAAATCCATATAGTTGCGCAGGGCTTTTTTACCCAAGGCCTCTTCCAGCACTGCAATAAAATATTCTAATTCAACTGCATTATTATTGCCAATATTATAAATACGATATGGAGCCGGAGACGTGCCAGGATCAGGCTGTTGGCCATCCCACGACAAATTGGGCGCAGGTTGCGTCTCTACAACTC
>JAAYGZ010000040.1 GCA_012727515.1 Desulfovibrionales bacterium | reverse complement strand
GATGGACGTGGGCAAGTGAAAAAGGAAATTTTTTATCCCCGCAGTCACGGACTGGTACATGGGATAGGACTTAAAAACATGACGAAAAGAGATAATTGGTTCCATGTTCTTAGAGTACCTCCGCAAAACGCGGCGAAAGGCGACGAAAAATCCAGCCCCCGGCCACGGTCAGAGCCACGCTCCAGACAAGACTGCTCAGCACATAGCCCAGAGGCAAGGTGCCCTGCAAAAACAGGGTTCTCCAGGCGACCATCAGCGGGGCCAGGGGATTTAAGGCAATGAGGTATTGGTATTGCTGCGGAATCATGTCTTCAGCATAAATGATGGGTGTAAAATAAAAAAGCAGGGTCATACACACTGCTATCAATCGCTCCATGTCCCGGAAAAAAAGATTGACCGCCGCAATGATCAGCACCAGGCCATAGGTAAAACCAAATTGAATCAGAAATAATAAAGGCAGCCCATACAACCAGGACCAGGCCGGAGTCATGCCGTGGCCATAGAGAAACAGCGCAATCACCGGCACTGAGAGTAAAAAATGCACTCCATCATTTAAAACCATGGCCATGCACACGGCTGCGCGGGGAAAACGGACTTTTTTGATAATGGAACTGTTGCCCAGCAATATCATGGGCGCAGCATTGATGGAATTGGAAAACCACTGCCAGGGAAAAAGCCCGCAAATAAGAAACAAGGCGTAGTTGTCCATCTTAACGCGCATAACAACCTTAAACGCAATGTAAAATGCGCAGGCAAAAGACAGCGGCAGAGCAATGGACCAGATATATCCTAGAATGCTGCTTTTATAGCGGACTTTGATCTCCTTGGCCGTGAGCACCAGAACCAGATCAAAAAAATAACGTAACCAAGTAGGCATACACTTTCCTGATAAAATTGTGTTGGAACGATAAGATCCAGGATGATGTTACGACAAAAAAATTCCCAGCCAGTGCCGTCCACGCCCTAGCCCATGAGCACCCTGGCATGGGCCTGGGCACAGGCAGTCCAGGTAAAACGCTGGGCATGCGTTGGCCCCAAAAGGCGTAAACGCTGACGCAACTTCTGGTCTTCCAGCATGGTACGCAACTGGTGCGCCAGATCGTCACTGTCTAATGGATCAGCGTACACAGCGGCATCAGCACAGACCTCTGGCAAACTGGCTGTGCGCGAAACCAGTGTGGGGCAACCACAGGCCATGGCTTCCAGAGGGGGCAGGCCAAAACCCTCGTACAATGATGGGTACACAAAAACAGTGGCCAGATTGTACAGAGCAGCCAGATCCTCGTTGGTCACAAAGCCCAGATAGCGGACATGATCGCCCAAACGCGCCAAGGCATCCATAATGGCAGTATTGCGCCAGCCGCTGAAGCCAGCCAGAACAAGGGGGCATTCTGCGCGTACAGACGGAGCAAGCTGAGCAAAGGCTTCCACAAGCCGGGCCAGATTTTTACGTGGTTCAATAGAGCCGACAAAAAGAATAAACTGTGCTGGCAGGCCAAGACGAATGCGCGCCTGCTGGCAGTCTTCTGCTGGGAGGACATGAAAGCAGTCGTGGTCCACGCCATTGGCAATAACATGGATGCGCTCGGCAGGCAGACCAAATTCATGTACGGCCTGGTCGCGGATAAATGACGAGACCGTGATAATGCGTTCTGCCCTGTCTATGTT
>JAAYGZ010000408.1 GCA_012727515.1 Desulfovibrionales bacterium | reverse complement strand
AGCATGGCTGTGGCTGGATTCGGTCTGAACGCTCTTGGGGGGAAGCAGGACTCGATCACACCGAAGCAAATGGGCGCGGATCTCATTTCCATTGATACGCTCAAAGATTTCGGCACGCTTGAGTATCCTGTGGTCCGGTTCGAGCATGACAAGCACACCAAGGCTGTCGAAGGCAAATGCGAATCCTGTCATACAGTTACCGGTACAACAGTGACAGCCAGGTTTAAGCGTCAGGAAGACACCAGTGCCAAGGAAATCAAAGCGATTTATCATGACAACTGTATTGGTTGTCACACGGAAACTGCGTCTGCAGGTAAAAAAAGCGGGCCAGGCAGTGAGCAGTGCCGGACCTGTCATGCCGGAGTTGCAGATTCCGTGCGCACGCCGATTGTTTTCGACAAATCTCTGCACTACCGCCATGCCTCATCAAAAATGATGCTGCCTGCGCCAGGGGAAAAGGACAACTGCGTTAAATGTCACGCCAAGGACAAGCCAGAAAAGCGCGATCTCTCTTTTGCTGAAAACAAAGAAGAGGCCCACGCTAAATGTCTGTCCTGTCACCTGGACATTGCCAAAAGCAACCAGCCCACAGGGCCAGCAGAATGTGCCGGATGCCATGACGCCACTGTTCGTGCAAATTTCAAACACATTGCTGAAACCCCTCGACTGGACGCTGGACAAAAAGATTTCACACTGCTCGTGGCAGAGTCTTCTTCTCCGGCCACAACATATCAGCCATCCCTGGTAAATGTTGTGCCCTTTAATCATAAGCTGCACGAAGACAAAACCGGGAATTGTTCTGTATGTCACCACACTGCTGCTTCCAAGGGTGTTGTGGCCTGTTCGCAGTGCCATACAGCCCTGGGCAAGGAAGAGGGTGGATTTGTTTCTCTGGAGCAGGCCATGCACAGGGTCACGGCCCAGTCCAGTTGTGTGGGCTGTCATGCCAGCAAACAGAGCCAGCCGCAGTGCGCCGGTTGCCATACATTTATGGGGCGCACAGGTCAGCAGACCCAGTCCAGTTGCACCAAGTGCCATGTGGCCCTGCCTGCTGAGCCGGAACTCAAAACAGATGCCGATGTTAAGGCAGACACTGCTGCCCTGCTGATGAATGCACGGGTCAAGACAGATGTTGCTCTTAATATTGAGGAAATTCCTGATGTGATTGAAATCGGGGTGCTGGCCAAGGAATATGAGCCCAGCAAGTTTCCGCATCGCAAAATTGTGCGCAAACTGATGGATGGAATGAAAGACGACGGCATGGCTGCGTATTTTCACTCCTCGCCCAATGCCATGTGTTCCGGATGTCATCACAATGCTCCGGCCTCAGCCACTCCAGCCAAATGTGCCAGTTGTCATGACCAGGGTGGAACTCCGCTGAGTGAGGCCAAGCCAGATCTGAAAACTGCCTATCATCAGCAGTGTATTGGTTGTCACACGGACATGGGAATTGAAAAGCCAGCGGCCACGGCGTGCACTGAGTGCCATGCCGCCAAGAAGTAATTGCCTGCAAGGTCGCAATAACGAGGAGCTATTATGAAACGCAGAAAATTCATTGGCATGCTGGCTGGTGCAGGAGCCTGTCTGGCGGCGTCTCCAGTCTCTGCCGGTGGAACACATCATTTTACGGGATATCCCAATAGTTTTGGGGTGCTCTTTGACAGCACCAAGTGCATTGGATGCAGAAAATGCGAAGCCGCATGTAATAAAGTCAATGAGCTGCCGGCCCAGCCTGAGCCTTTTGACGATCTGACTGTGCTGAATACCCGGCGGCGGACCAAGCATGACAAATTCACTGTGGTCAACAAATATGAAGTAAACGGCAAGCCCGTGTTTCGCAAAATTCAGTGCAACCATTGCCTGGAGCCTGCCTGCGCGTCAGCCTGTTTTGTAGGAGCTTTTATCAAGGACCCTACGGGTGCGGTAAGCTATGACGCGGCCAAATGCGTGGGCTGCCGTTACTGCATGGTGGCCTGCCCATTTGAGATTCCCACCTATGAATATGATGATCCAGTCACGCCCAGGGTGCGTAAATGTACCTTGTGTGAGCCTCGGATCAAAGAAGGCAAGTTGCCGGGCTGTGTGGAGGATTGTCCCAAAGGCGCTCTGATCTTTGGCCGCCGGGATGATTTGCTGGCCATTGCACGGGAACGCATCCGCAAGCATCCGGATCAGTACATCAATCATATTTATGGCGAGCGGGAAATGGGCGGCACAAGCTGGCTCTATATTTCCGGAGCGCCTTTTGAGCAGATCGGAATGCGCGAGGATCTGGGCGTAACACCGGCGCCAGAATTTACCTCTGGTGCATTGTCTGTGGTGCCGGCAGTGGTGGGTCTGTGGCCTGTCTTTTTGACCGGAGCCTATGCCCTGACCAAGCGTAAAGAAAAAATTGCCGAAGAAGAACAGCACCATGCTGTGGCTGAAGCTGTGGCCGAAACCGAGGCAGAAGCAGCGAAAAAACTCAAAGCCGCTATGGACAAGGCTGAACGCGACAAACAGGCCGCTGTGGATAAAGCAGTGAAACAAGCGCTCAAAGAAGCTGAAGAAGCCCGCAAGCAGGCTGAACCCAGCGATACTGATGAGCAATAAGGAGGAGGGTTGATGTCTCACCACACCACACCCAGCAAGACATTCTGGACGCCGGTAAACATTCTGACCGCTGTGATTCTGGTCATTGGCCTTATTTTGACTGTAAAGCGGTTCACCATGGGCATCGGGTCTGTAACGAATTTAAGCGATGACAACCCCTGGGGCATCTGGATCGGCTTTGATCTGCTCTGCGGCGTGGCTCTGGCCGCTGGAGGCTATACCACGTCTGCTGCTGTCTATCTCTTTGGTATGAAGAAGTATCATTCAGCAGTCCGCCCTGCCATTACCACAGCATTTCTGGGCTATGCCTTTGTAGTTTTTGCCCTGCTTTATGATCTGGGCCGCTACTACCGCCTGCCCTATCCTTTAACCATCTATCCTGGCCCGACCTCATTTCTTTTTGAAGTAGGTCTGTGTGTGGCCCTGTACCTGACAGTGCTGGCCATTGAGTTTTCCCCTGCCCTGTGGGAAGTGCTGCGCTGGAAAAAAATGCGCTTTTATGCGCACAGCCTGACCCTGGTGCTGACCATCTTTGGTGTTGTGCTCTCCACCTTGCACCAGTCCTCTTTGGGCGGATTGTACCTCATTGCCCCGTCCAAGCTGCATCCACTGTGGTATTCGCCGTATCTGGCCATGTTTTTCTTTATCTCCAGTATTCCGGCTGGACTATCCATGGTCATTTTTGAAGGCGGTTTATCCCACAAATTCCTGCACCATAAAATGGACGAAACCCACCTGGCCGAAGCCTCTGGCGTGACCCTGGGTTTTTCCAAAGCCGCTGCCGTGGTTCTTTTTGCCTATTTTAACTTAAAATGGATTGGCGTGGCCCTGGATAATAACTGGCATCACCTGACCACTGGTTGGGGCGCGTGGTTTCTCGTGGAAATGTTTGGTTTTGTTCTGCTGCCCTGCCTGATGTACGCCATGGCCGCACGGGAAAAGAATGAAAAACTGGCTTTTTGGGCCTCTATTGTGACAATTTTAGGTATTGTGCTCAATCGCCTGAACATTTCCCTGGTTGCATTTAACTGGCAGCTCCCGGCTGAGGCACGCTATATGCCTTCAATGGAAGAAATCTTGATTACGGTATTTATCGTTACCCTGGAAATCACTGTGTTGCGGATCTGCCTGAACAAGCTGCCGATCCTGCACGAACACCCCGAGTTCAAGGGCGCACACTAAAGGAGGCTGGCTATGGAATTCATGACCTTACATGACTTCATGTTCTGGACCAAAGGCATGGCCTATGTGGGCATGGGCCTTAGTCTGGTGGCATTCGTGGCCTTTTGGCTGTTTGTGTCAGAACGGGATGAGGACAGGTTCGCTGATAAGGAAGAAGAATAGACTTGGTCCTTTGACCAAGGAAGGAGTTATCCCATGTACGAAATATTGACTGGTCCGCTGCTCTGGATTGCCTTTGCAGTCTTCTTTGTCGGCCTGACTGTCCGGGTAGTGCTCTATTTTCGGGGCCTGGACTGGCGACTGGACCGTGTGGCCTACAGGCCGCAGATGAAGTACGGAATCAGAGGCGCAGTGCGCTCTGTGTATAGCTGGCTGCTGCCTTTTGGCACGCATGGCTGGCGGGCAAAACCCATCTATACCCTGATGTTTTTTGCCCTGCATATTGGCGTGGTCATTGTACCGCTTTTTCTTGAAGGACATGCGGTCATGATTAAAAACGGTCTGGGTATCAACTGGCCTGCCATGCCGCAGATACTCGCCGATGTTCTGTCTATCGCTGCTCTGCTTGGTGGATTGGGCATTGTGGTGCGCCGTATGCTGCTGCCAGAGGTACGCATTTTGACAAACATCAATGATATGCTGTTGCTGGCCCTTATTCTGACGCTGCTGGCATCAGGTATTGTGGCTGCACACAACCCTGTTCATTATTCATTCTGGATCACCCTGCATGTTGCCTGCGGTGTGACAGTCCTGCTGACCGCACCCTTTACCAGGCTGGCGCACATTGTGCTTTTTTTCTGCACACGCATCCAGCTGGGCATGGATTTTGGGATCAAGCGCGGCGGAATGAAGACCAATTTTGACTGGTAAGCCAAGAGGAAGAGAACATGCCTGAAGGAACTCTGTGTAATAAAAAGCCGGTTTCCACAAAAGAAGAGCTTAATGCCCTTTTGGCGGACAGTAACGGCAGAACATACTATGCGGAAATGGAAGAACTGGAGGTGGACTCCGACGCCTTGTGGGCGCTGATTCAAAAGACCTTGAAATCACGCACCAAAACCTGGCTGGATATTTGTGCTCATTGCGGACTATGCGCGGACAGTTGCTTTTTGTATTCTGTCAATGGACGCGATCCCAAGCAGGTCCCATCATATAAAATTCAGTCCACCCTGGGCGAAATAGTTAAAAAACAGGGCAAGGTCAGCAATGAGTTCATGCGCATG
Source organism: Desulfovibrionales bacterium (assembly GCA_012727515.1). Classification (GTDB taxonomy): domain Bacteria; phylum Desulfobacterota; class Desulfovibrionia; order Desulfovibrionales; family Desulfomicrobiaceae; genus Desulfomicrobium. The sequence continues at coordinate 6,230 of JAAYGZ010000408.1, read as the reverse complement.
TGCATGGACACAGCCTGGTCCAAATGCACCTGCTGCAACCGGTGTGGCAGCTTTTGCCCCTACGGCATTGATATGGGCGTTATGTTCAGCTACCTGCGCGGCCTGCTTCATTCTCAGGGCTTTGTGCCGTGGGAACTCAAGATCGGCTCTGGTATGCACCGCCTGTTCCGCGCCCAGATGGACGTTACGGTGGAGGAATTTGTCGATACCTGCGAATGGATGGTTGATGAGGCCCTGGAAGAATGGCCCTGTCTGGAAATTCCTGTTGATAAGGAAGATGCGGACATCATTTATATGATCAATGCTCGTGAGGCCAAGCATTACCCTGAAGATATTGTGGAAGCCGCGATTTTATTCCACATTGCCGGTGAAAACTGGACCATGCCTTCTGATGGCTGGGAAATGACCAGTTTATCCATGTTTGCCGGAGACTGGGAAGCATGTAAAATGCAGGTCGATACAGTGTATGAGTCCATGGAGCGTTTGCGGCCCAAGCGCATGGTGGCCACAGAATGTGGACACGCCTACCGCGCCACAGTTATTGAAGGGCCATACTGGGCTGGTCGTCCTGATGGCAAGCCGCCCGTGGAATGCCTGCATTATGTGGAATGGGTGGCTGAAGCCCTGGAATCAGGCAAGCTCAGGATTGATCCGTCCAAGCGCATCAAAGAGCCGGTCACTGTGCAGGATTCCTGCAACTATGTGCGCAATGCTGGTCTGCGTGATTGTACACGCATCATTATGAAGCACATGGCCGAGGATTTCCGTGAAATGGCCCCCAACAAAGAGCACAACTATTGCTGTGGTGGCGGCGGCGGATTCAACGGTATTGGGCGCTATCGCAAACAGCGCAACGTGGCGCTCAGGATGAAACGGGAGCAGATTCTGGCCACAGGGGCAAAGTTCGTCATTGCGCCGTGCCATAATTGCTGGGATGCTATCCGCGACCTGGAAGAGGAATACGAGATCGGCATTAAATGGAGTTTTCTCAAGCCGCTCTTGATTAAAATGGTTGAGGTGCCGGAGCATCTTTTGCCCCAGGAATAAGGATCCACAGTGCGCTGCATTGCGGCGCACTGCAACCAAGCAGGAGTTGACACATGTTCAAGAAAATTCTGTTTGCCACGTCAGGATCTCCGTGCTGCGATGCTGCGGCGCGAGTGGCCTTTGATCTGGCGGCGCGCTATAATGCCAAGCTTTTCGTGTATCACGTCCTGGGCGTGCCAAGCCGTGGATTCAGTCAGGTCGTGGTGGACGTGCGTACTGGCGAGAAAGTAGAACTCGATGATGATTATATCTTATGGGTCAAGGATGAACTGAAATCCACCTATGACCGTCAATTAAAAATGGGCGTTGACTGCGAACTGGACGCAGTGGTCGGTATCCCGCACCGCGAAGTACTGCGCAAAGCCCGCAGTGAAGATGTGGACCTGATTATTATGGGTGCCAGCACCACAGGTTGCGAAGCAGATTCTGACGCCTATCAGCGCCATTTTGCAGGCTCAACACTACAGCGGGTGGCCAAGGCATCCAAGGCTCCGGTGCTGGTGGTCAACCGTCCGGTTGCATCCTTCTGGGGCGGATTTACCAATATTGTTTTTGGAGCAGACTTTTCCAGGGCTTCGGAACACGCCTTTAAGTTTGCCCTGAAAACAGCCAAAGAACTGGATGCCAATCTGCATGTGTTCCACGCCATTGACGTGGGTTCAGCCCATAATCTCATTTCGCAGAAAGAACTTGATGATACACTGATTGAGGCCAGGGACCGGGTCAGACGCAAGTACCTGATTCAGGCCGGAGATTTTACAAAGATCAGCGCAGATATCTGGGAAGGTATTCCATATATTGAAATCGTCAAATACGCACGCGAAAAGCAGGCAGATTTGATTATTATGGCCCACCATTCCAAAGATGTCAGTGACGAAGCCGCTGTTTTCGGACGCACTCTGGAGCAGGTGCTCTTACGCGCAACCTGTCCGGTGGCTTCAGTCAATCGTCCAGACAAAGTGCAACTGGTTTAATGCAACGAATATAGGGGGTGTCTCATGACTCAGAAGATTTTAATCGTGGATGATGATCCGAATATCGTCACCTATCTGGAAGACATTTTTCAGGATGCTGGATATGCAACCTGCAAGGCCACTGACGGCGCTGACGCGCTGAGCATGGTTCGTCAGGAAAAACCCGCACTCATTACCCTGGATCTGGAAATGCCCAAGGAGTGGGGCCCGCGTTTTTATCGGGAACTGACTCAGGATAATGAGCACAAAAACATTCCGGTTATTGTTATCAGCGGTCTGGCCGGAAACAAGTATGCGATCCCCAAGGCTGTGGCTTCGTTTACCAAGCCTTTTGATCGTGAGGAATTGCTGAAAGTGGTTAAGGAAGTGCTGGGCTAACCATATAGCGTACAAAAAGCCCTTGCCCTATCTGAATAGTGCAGGGGCTTTTTTTGTGAACACCATGCATACATTTGTTGTTTCAGAATCCATTGTTATCATTACCCAGGACGTGGGTCATGGCCGGGTGCTGGCGCGTATTTTATCAGAATACGGGTATCGCCCTTCTACCTGTGATTACGAGCAGGCCCTGGATGTCATGAGCACGGTGCGCCCCAGACTGGTGCTGCTTGGATTGTGCGGGCCAGACCAGGCCCGTATTTTATTACAGCGCATCTTAGTCCTGTATCCAACCACCCAGATTATTACCTTGGTTTCTGAAGGCGATTATGTCCTGGGGCTGGAATTACTTGAAGATGGCGCAGCAGATTTCCTGTTTAAGCCTGTTTCTGAAGAAGCACTGCGCATCGCACTGAGCCGGGCCAGGGCAACAGTAGCCCTGCATGAAGAAGTGGAAACATTACGCACCAAGACAAAAGTTCTGGAAGAAAACCAGCAACTTTGTCGCCAACTTTTTGATGAAGTGCCCTGTTATATTTCTGTCCAGAATCGTCAGCAGCGCATTGTGCGGGCCAATCGTCAGTTTAAGCTGGATTTTGGAGCCTGCCTGGGCGAACGCTGCTATGAAGTGTATAAGCATCGCACACATCCCTGCCCGAATTGTCCGGTTGAACAGACCTTTGCTGATGGCATGGTGCACCAGACCGAAGAAGTTGTGACCACATGCGATGGCAAGCAGAAAATCGTGTTCACCCTGACTGCGCCCTTGCGGGATGAGCATGGAGAGATAACCGAAGTCATGGAACTGGCAACAGATATTACCCAGATCCGTGAACTGCAAGGTCGCCTGACCTCTTTAGGGCTGTTTATCGGCTCCATATCCCACGGTGTACGCGGGATGCTCACGGCTTTAGATGGCGGCTTGTATCGCCTGGAAAAGGGTATTGCACACAATGACATGGACCTGGTGGCCAATGGCGCAGAGCGGGTCAAGCTTATGGTTTCGCGTATCCGCAATTCTGTTCTGGAAATGCTCTATTATTCCAAAGAACGTGACTTAAATATCCAGTTGGTTGATGCCCGCAATTTTGGCGAAGGCGTTGCAAATTTTGTTGAGCCCAAGGCCAGCAAGCACGGAATCAACTTTGAAAAGCACTTTAATGGCACCATGGACCGCATTGAAATTGACCCAGAGGTTATCTCATCGGGCCTGGTCAATATCCTTGAAAATGCCGTGGACGCATGTATTGAGGATGAATGTAAAAATAGTCATACTGTATCGTTTATCATGGAAGGAGGCCCTGATACTGTGACATTTCTCATCCGTGATAATGGTATGGGCATTGACCGCTCTGCCCAGGAAAAAATGTTTTCTCTGTTTTTCTCTTCAAAGGGCAGTAAAGGCACAGGACTTGGCTTGTACATAGCCAATGAAGTGGTTAAACAGCATGGCGGGCGCATTCTGGTAGATTCCACGCCAGGCGTTGGTACGGAATTTCGAGTTGAACTGCCTCGAAAATATGTGCCCCAGCCTGTTCATACCGATGAACAGGACAAGGTTTGTGTACAGTGATGGGCTTGGCATATCCTTTTTCAATGTTGGAGGAACGCATGCGTTTAACCACCCGCAGCCGCTACGGAACTCGTCTGGTATTAGATATTGCTCTTAATCAGGATAAGGGCTGGGTTAATACAACGGATATTGCCAGACGGCAGAAGATTTCGCAGAAATATATTGAAAAACTTATCACTGGCTTGCGGCGAAGTGGACTCCTTGACAGCAAACGCGGACCTTTTGGTGGACATAAACTTGCCAAGCCTGCCACAGATATCACTGTGGGCGACGTGGTGCGTGCACTTGAAGAAAAAGTCATGATTACGCATTGCGCTGAAGGCGAGCCGATTTGCGGAGAATGCTCTCTGGCCGGAGAATGCGTGACGCAGTTTGTATGGATTGAGGCGGGTAATGTACTGATGCAGACCCTGGATGGGTATCGCCTGAGTGATCTGATCAGCCGTCAGGGCTGATTCCTGCGCATAACACCGTAGAAAAACAAGATTCTGATGCAGGAGCTGCCACAAGGCGCTCCTGCATTTTTATTTTTTCTCGTGCGTGTGTGTGCGCAGAATAAGGGTATCCATGTCCAATTTGGGCACGTAATGCACGCCCTGACTGTCCCGGTAATAGCGGATAGCCTTTGGATCTGCGCTGTCTGCCACAGGAACAATGCGTACCTCTTCCACGGGTTTGCCCAGGGCCAGCACCAGACAGATTTCCTGTTCTTTTTCAAGGCCCAGAACCTCATGCAAACGTAAGCGATCTATTGACGCCAGAATGCAGCCCCCAAAGCCTTTTTCTGTGGCCCCCAGCAGCATGGTCTGGGCCATGATGCCCAGGTCGTATTTGGCAAAATCCCAGGATGGCGCTGTATTAACCATAACAATATAGGCACCTGGACGCTCGCCTGGCTGAGGTCCATCCCAGTCAGTCAGGTAGGCGGCCCATTTAAGGCACGCATATATGCGGGCATTTTCTGCCGGATCATTACAGAGCACAAAGCGCAGGGGCTGCTTATTGCCTGCAGATGGACACAGGCGCGTGAGAGCGACCATATCCTGTAAATCAGCCACCGGCACAGGCACAGACTGGTCAAAACGACGGTAGCTGCGGCTGCGCTGGGCAAGATCATGCAACATATACACCTCCTTTAGTGTTCATAAACTGCTGCGTAGCGGGACAAACAAGCGGCAAACGCACCTGCTAAAATGGCGGCACGCGCCTCAGTTACTACGCGCAGAAAAAAAGCAAGGTTATGAATGGTATTGAGCCGGTACGAAAGCAGTTCCTGGGCATGGTACAGGTGGCGCAGATAGGCGCGTGAAAACGTGCGGCACGTGTAGCACTGACATTCTGGGTCCAGGGCAGTGTCATCTTCCTTGTACTGGGCACGCTTGATATTGACCTTGCCCTGGGAGGTAAACAAGGTGCCATTGCGGGCATTGCGCGAGGGCAGTACGCAATCAAACATATCAATACCTGCTTCAATACCGCGCAAAATATCCAGTGGCGTGCCCACGCCCATCAGGTATCTGGCCTGGCCAGCAGACAGAAGCGGCGCGCAGTGATAGAGCATATCAAGCATTTCAGCCTTGGGTTCACCAACGCTTAAACCGCCCAGAGCAAAGCCATCAAAAGGAATATCACTGATCTGGCGGATGCTTTCTTCGCGCAGGTCTTTGAAAAATCCACCCTGGGTAATGCCAAACAAAAGCTGATCACCACTGCCCGGAGCATAGGCTTTTCTGCACCGCTCAGCCCAGCGCGTGGTCAGGCCCAGAGAATTTTTGGTATAGTGGTAATCAGCGCCATAGGGCACACATTCATCCAGGGCCATCATAATATCTGAGCCAAGGTTGCGCTGGATGGACACGGCTTTTTCCGGAGTGAAAAAATGCTTGGACCCGTCCAGGTGTGAGGAAAATGCCACCCCGTCTTCTGAAAGTTTGCGCAGCCCTGCCAGGCTGAAAACCTGAAAAACACCAGAATCTGTTAAAATGGGGCGATCCCAGCGCATAAAATTATGCAGACCACCGCGCCGGGCAATCATTTCATCGCCAGGACGCAGGTACAGATGATAGGTATTGCCAAGGATAATGCGTGCGCCCAGGTCTTTTAAGTCTGTGGGGCACACAGATTTGACTGTGCCCTGGGTACCCACGGGCATAAAAATAGGAGTAGGAATAATGCCGTGGGCTGTGTGCAGCTCTCCGGCTCTGGCCAGGCCGTCCTGACCGTGTAGGATAAAAGTACCAATCTGCATGATGTAATGT
>JAAYGZ010000407.1 GCA_012727515.1 Desulfovibrionales bacterium | reverse complement strand
ATGCCGATGAGCAGGGAAATACGCATTCCATACAGCATGGTGCTGAGCATATCGCGGCCCTGGGCATCTGTGCCAAGGAAAAATTGTGGATCAGCATTGTCCTGCCAGACCGGGGGCAGTTCTGCATCCATTATATTGATGGTTGTTGTGTCATAGGGATTATGCGGGGCAATGGTGGGCGCCCCAAGGGCAGACAGGGCCAGAATAGCCAGCACGATAAAACTGCCCATGGCCACTGGATCATGCAGGAAACTATACAGGGCATAGGAATTGCGAAATTTTTTCCAGAGATACATTATTTCCTTCCGGTAATGCGGACCATGGGATTGACCAGGCCATAGATGAGATCCACCACAGTATTGACCACAACAAAGATAATTCCGACAAAAATCAAGTAGGCAACCAGAAGCGAAGTATCTGCCCGCTCCACGGCTTCCAGAAATAAAAAGCCCAGCCCGCCCCATTGAAATACAGTTTCAGTGAGAATGGTAAAAGCGATCATGGTTCCGATCTGCACGCCGCCGACTGTAATAACCGGGAGCAGTGTATTCTTAAAAGCATGTACAAACCAGATGCGCATCCTGGGCAGGCCCTTGGCCCAGGCAAATTTTACATACTCTGTTTCCAGAACTTCCATCATTTCAGAACGGATCAGGCGCACAAAAAGGGGCAGCATAAGGGCAGTCAGGGCCGTGGATGGCAAGAGCAAATGCTTGAGTCCATCCTTGGTGAACAGTCCGGATTCCCAGCCAAAGACATTAACAGTGTCACCGCGCCCATAGGAAGGCAGCCAGTTCAGTTGAATGGCAAATACGTAAATAAGCAGGATAGCGATAAGAAATATAGGCACAGATACGCCAATGGTGCTCATGCCCATAATCAGGCGAGACAAAAAGCGCTTGGGATAAATGGCGCTGTACACGCCCATGGGAATGGACAGCAGGACAATAAAGACAGAGCAGACAAAAACCAGTTCCAGGGTAGCTGGAGCCTTGCTGAGAATAACATCCATGGCAGGCTTTTTGTAGAAAAAGGACTGGCCTATATCTCCTTTTAAAACCACGCCTTTTAAAAAACGTGCATATTGCGTCAGGAACGGATCATTCAGGCCCAGTTTTTCCCGGATCGCGTCACGCTCTGCTGCTGAAACAGAAATACCTGTTATTTCACGAACCGGATCGCCTACATTTTGCTTCAGGGCAAAACCAATAAAGCTGATGATCAGCATGACAATGATGGCCTGGAGAACTCGACGGACAAAAAATGCAAACATGGTGAGCCTGTGGCGGTCCTGCGTAGGGCACTGATACGCAAAACGGGCTAAAAATTAGGGAAGCGCTGATTAAATCGAAACAAGTCATTGCGACCGCGAGGAATCGAAGCGGGAAGCAATCCAGAATCTTTGACGTATCAGCAGGTTATATTGCCGCGTTGCTACACTCTACTCATAGGGCATAAACTCACAATAACGGAATTAATCAGCATTTCCTTCAGTACATACGTACATAAAGACCGGAGCGCCTGCTGACGCCCCGGTCTTTTACACAGAGCGGGTTACTCAATAACAAGGTCGCCCAGGTACGGGAAGTCCATAATGTTGACCACTGGCTCAATGTCCACGCCTTTTTTGGCGGCCCAGGACAGATTCTGCCAGTGCAGAGGAACATAGGCTGCATCATTGTACGCAATGCGCTCTACTTCCTGCAGCAGAGCTACGCGCTTGGCCTTGTCAGTCTCGACATTGGACTGGTTAATGAGCTCGTCCAGTTCGGGATTGCAGTAGTTGCCGCTGTTATACTGACCCTTGCCCGTGTCTTTGTTGGGGCACATGAGCAGAAATTCCGAGTAATTGGCTGAGTCTTCAGTGTCTGAATGCCAGCCAACCATCTGAATATCCGCAACCTGCGCGTCAAACTCATCCCAGTACTGGGCCTTGGGCATGGTTTTCAGGCTGACTTTGATGCCAATCTTGGACAGCATGGACACCACGGCTTCGGCAATTTTGTCGTCATTAACGTAGCGGTTGTTGGGGGCAATCATGGTTGCCTCAAAGCCTTTTTCATATCCGGCTTCTTTCATCAGCGCCTTGGCCTTTTCCAGATCATAACGCGGAGCCAGATCCGCTACATAACCATCAAAGCCTTCAGGGCCCTGCTGGTGGGCAACCGTTGCATCGCCTTTCATAATTTTGGCAACAATACCAGCGTTGTCAATTGCAGCAATCACGGCCTGGCGCACACGCAGATCAGCAAATTCAGGCTTCTTTTTCTGGTTCATCTGCAGGGTGATGATGCGGCTGCCACCCATGGTCACCAGATTGATATTTTTATTTGACTGCAAACGCTCAAGGTCCTGCGGTGGCACTGGCGCGATAAAATCCACGCCCCCAGAGAGCAGGGCCGCAGTACGTGTGGCGTTTTCTTTAATGGGGGTCAGGATAATTTCACTGACATTGCCCTTGCTGTCTTTGTCCCAGTAATCGGCAAAACGGGTATAGACCATTTTTACGCCATGTTCGCGCTGGGTGACCATAAATGGTCCGGTGCCGGACTCATTTTGATTGGCAAAAGAGTATTCGGTCTTGATAATGGCGTCTTTGGGCTGACCCTTGTCATCTGTGCCAGTGTAGAACTTGGAATCCATCGGAAAAATGTAGGTGGCGATGTTTTCCAGCAGCGGGTAGGGCTCGGTGGTAATAATATCAATGGTATAATCATCAACAATTTTGGGTTCAGCAAAGGAGGTAAACAGACCCTTAAAGTCTTCACTTTTTTTCAGGCGGTCCAGGGTCCAGGCCACATCAGCAGCAGTAAAAGGATTGCCGGAATGAAATTTCACGTCATTGCGCAGATAAAAACGCACTGTCAGAGGGTCCACGCGCTCCCATTTGGTGGCCAGACGTGGCTCAAATTTCATATCAGCGGTCCAGCGGATCAGTGGATCAAAGACCAGGTGAGAATACTGGAGCATTCCGCCAGAGAGCTGCACGTGCGGGTCCATGGATTCCGGGTCAGCGTCCAGGGCCATTTTCATGGTTTTTGCCTGGGCAGATGTGGCCAGAAAGGCAAGAGCCAGAACAAGAAAAAGCAGTTTTTTCATAACAAATCTCCTTGATAGGTGAACCACTATATGCACCCGGCAGGTCCATCCTGACCAGGTTTCTCACAACACAGGCACAAAGCGCCCGCAGCAAACAGGACCGGCTGGTAGCAAAAAAACTGTATCTTTAGAAGCCTAAAATTAGGGCATGCCCAGGGCCGCACAGCGCCCAGCTAAAAAACCTGTGGAAAGGGCTGCTTGCAGATTAAACCCGCCAGTGTCTGCGTCCATATCCAGAATTTCCCCCGCAAAATACAGCCCGGAACAAAGGCGTGACTCCATGGTCTTGGGATTGACTTCGGTTAAGGGAATGCCGCCTGTTGTGACCATGGCTTCGGACAGCGGGCGATGCCCGGTAATGCTGAATCGCCATTCCTTGAGCCACGTGCGCAGCCGCTTGCGTTCACGAGCAGTGATGTTCTGAGCTGGCAGCGTGCTGTGCAGCCCGGTTTGTTCCAGGCAAACAGGAATGGCCTTGGGCGGTAAGAATATGTGCATAAAATTGCAGCATTGTTTTTTCCCATGTGTTGCAATCTCTTTGCGCAGCCAGGCGTCCAGAGCAACAGGGTCATGTTCTGGAAACACATCCAAAATAACGTCCACCTGCTGCCCAGCAGCTAATCCACGCACAGCTTCACGACTCAGAGCCAGAATAGCTGGTCCGGACAGGCCAAAATGTGTGCACAGGACTTCTCCTGTTTTTTCCGCAACTTTTTTGCCGCACACGCGCACTTCTGCCCGCACCCGGCCCAGGGAAAGCCCCTGTAACTGCGCTGGATTGTTGTTTGCTGTAATCAAAGGAACAAGGGCTGGAAGAATAGGAGTCAGGCTATGACCAAGCTGTTCAGCCAGGACGTAGCCATCCCCGCTTGAGCCAGTGGCAGGATACGACGCACCGCCTGTGGCCAGGAGAACACGGCGCGCCAGGATTTTATGGCTGTTCTGAGTAATCTGGAATCCCTGGTCTGAGCGCTCTATGT
>JAAYGZ010000406.1 GCA_012727515.1 Desulfovibrionales bacterium | reverse complement strand
GTTGACCTCTGTGGTCAAAAAAGAAATGGGCCACCTTGCGGCAGCCTGGAAAGGGACTGTATTTTGTCCTGAAGTTCCTTAGGCAGTGGGCTTTCTGCTTGTCAAGTAACTTGAAATTCATGGCATCAGGCCGTCAGGAGAGAGGTGGTCAGGCACACGAGCCAGGATATCGTGATGTTTTCACCTTGCGTGGACCAGGGATGCTTTGTACACGAACAGGAAGACGCACGATGGGAGGAAACATGGCAAAGGTCAGAACACTGGTTATTACGGGCTACGGAACAAATTGCGAGCGAGAGTGCGCTTTTGCCGCCAATCAGGCTGGTTCAGACCAGACCGACATTGTGTATTTTTTTGATTTAACAGCCGATAAAGTCCGTTTGACAGACTATAATTTTTTAATTCTTCCGGGTGGATTTCTGGATGGCGATGATCTGGGCTCAGCTCAGGCAGCAGCCCTGCGCTGGCGACATATGCGCACCAAAAGTGGCCGATCGCTTATGGAGGAATTACGTATTTTTCTGGATGCAGGCGGATTGATTCTGGGCATTTGTAATGGATTCCAGCTCCTGGTAAAATTGGGTCTTTTGCCTGCCCTGGATGGCCAGTATTTCATGCGCCAGGTTTCCTTGAGCCACAATGATTCAGCCAAATATGAAGACCGCTGGGTGACGCTCAAGGTCAATCCAGGATCTCCATGTGTTTTTACCAACGGTCTTGATTACCTGTATATTCCTGTTCGGCATGGCGAAGGAAAGCTGGTTACAGATAACGAATCAACCCTGGTTCGCCTGCAGGAACAAAATTTAATTGCCCTGCAATATGTAGATCCCAAAACCCTGGAAGTAACTCAGGACTACCCAGCAAATCCAAATGGTTCTCCCCTGGGCATTGCTGGGTTGACTGATCCGTCTGGTCGAATTTTAGGGCTTATGCCACATCCTGAAGCCTATAATCATCCAACCAATCATCCCCGCTGGACCCGGGGAGAAACCTCGACGCTAGGCACTGTTTTGTTAGAAAAAGGCATAGCCTACCTCAGGACCAGGTAACGCACCAATTTGTTTAAGCAATGTGCTACGGTAAAGTTTATTGACAGCAAACCTATGAATTTTTATTGCCCTACTCTTGTGTCCGGCAGCGACAGGTATCTTGCCTGGGAGCCGTTTATGCACGAAGCTCTTGTCTGCGCTCGTACAGCACAAGAGCAGGGCGATGTGCCAGTGGGTGCTGTGGTGGTCAATGAGTGTGGTCGCGTTTTAGGACGCGGCGAAAACAGAACGATTTTGAGCAATGATCCCACAGCCCATGCTGAAATTCTCGCCATCAGGGCTGCGTGCTCCACAGAAGGCAATTACCGCTTGGCCGGAGCAGTGCTGGTGGTGACTCTGGAGCCGTGTATCATGTGCCTTGGGGCAATTATTCAGGCCAGACTTGCCGGGGTCGTTTTCGCAACCCCTGACCCTAAGGCAGGCAGTCTGATCAGCCGCATGGCAGGCAGTGAGATTCCCTGGAGTAATCACCACTTCTGGATGGCTCAGGGGGTACTTGCAGATACATGCTCCACTCTATTACGTGAGTTTTTCCAGCGTCGTCGCCACGAGAAGAAAATTTTCAAAAACCTTGCGGAGAGGTAGCGAAGTCCGGTCGTAACGCGCCCGACTCGAAATCGGGTTACGGACTAATAATCCGTACGTGGGTTCAAATCCCACCCTCTCCGCCAACCC
>JAAYGZ010000405.1 GCA_012727515.1 Desulfovibrionales bacterium | reverse complement strand
GGGAGAATATCAGGTTATCCGGGCTGTGACAGATCAACTTACGACCTCCCAGACAGACCAGATCTACTTTGAAGTCGCTGCAGGGGACAAATTTGAAGCCCTGTGCCGGATTATTGATATGGAAGAGGATTTTTACGGTCTGGTCTTTGCCCGCACCAAGGTGGATGCCGATGCCGTGGCCCAGCGACTTATGGAACGCGGCTATGACGCAGACACCTTGCATGGCGATATGTCGCAGAGCTTGCGCGAAAAAATTTTGGTTAAATTCAAAAAACGCCTGGTGACAATTCTTGTGGCCACAGATGTGGCGGCACGCGGCATTGACGTGCATGATCTGACCCATGTCATTAATTTTGATCTGCCCCATGACCCTGAATCGTATGTGCACAGGGTAGGGCGCACAGGCAGGGCAGGAAAGCAGGGCATTGCCATTACATTTATTACGCCATCAGAATACCGGCGTTTGCAATTTATCAGCAAACAGGCTCGCACAGATATCCGCAAAGCACGCTTGCCCAAGGTCAGTGATGTCATTGCCATGAAAAAGGAACGAATCCGGGTTGAACTCCAGGAAATCATGTCCACAGAGCCTGAGCTGGAATTTATGGGCATGGCGCAGGAGCTGCTGGATCAGAACAAGCCTCGTGAAACACTGGCAGCCTTGTTGCAATATATGTTTCAGGACGAGCTTGATGCGTCTAACTACAAGGAAATTAATGACGCACAGGTAGTGGATAAAAAAGGAAAAACCCGTTTGTTTGTCGCCCAGGGACGCAAAGATGGGTTAACACCTAAGCGCTTGCTCGCTTTTCTTGGAGATAAGTGTGATATTCCACCGCGAAAGATTTGGGATATTCAGATCATGGACGCCTTTGCGTTTGTTTCTCTGCCATTTCAGGAAGCAGAAAAAGTTTTGGCCATGTTTCACAGTAAAGGCAAGGGAAATGGTCTTGTTTTTACTAAAGCCAAGGCCCGGCCAGCTCCTGCTGGAGCAAAAAATTAGAAATTCCTGAGCATTACACAAGTTATATGCACAAGCCCGGAGGCAGATGCGGTGGACCTCTGCCTCCGGCTGTTTAACGCTCAGAGGGTGGCTGCGTATTTTGCGTAAGTTTGGCTAAATCCTGAGGGGTATTCATATTAAAGAAAAAATGATCGTATTCAGGAGGATATATGAGTGTGTGCCAGGCGTGAGCAGGGATGAGTCGATTTAATGTAAAGTGATTGTTGAGGATTCCGTGTTCCAAAAATGGCAATGCGGCCGGAGTATAGAGGGCAACCAAGGGCTCAAGAATGCCGGTCCGGGCATGTTTCCAGGTTGTGGCAACGGTTTCTGGCGAACGCAGCCCATGTGCCTGGATAAGTTGGCCAAGTATTTCCGTGTGCAGCCATGGCAAATCACAGGCCACGGCAAGCACAGGCTGCCTGAATTGACGCAAAGCAGTGACAATGCCACCCACAGGTCCAATGCGATCTGTTGCATCAAGAAGCGATGGGAAACTTGTAGTATTCACCTCTGGGGTTCGACAAGAAATATACACACTTGCACAGCATTGATGAACCAGATCTGCCGTGCGACCAAGCAAGGTTTGTCCTTGGTGCATAACCTGCGTTTTGTCCTGCCCTAATCGAGACGATTGTCCGCCTGCCAGCACAAGCCTAATGATTGTGTTCATAAAAAATCCACCGCCTTGTTGCGACAAAAATAAATCCATCTTCTTCAGCAACGTAATTTACTGATATTATACTGTGTTGATACCTATCTCAATGCTTGTTTTATCCATCCTATTTTTCTACAGGCTATCACAGCCTAATTGTGATTCAGTCATCTAGTTTTTTATGATTTCATCATAATTCAAATTATGTGAACTTTGTAATACGTAAATTATTTTACGTGGCTATCGAGCCCTATACGCTTTCTGGAGGTTATGATGTGCG
>JAAYGZ010000039.1 GCA_012727515.1 Desulfovibrionales bacterium | reverse complement strand
ACAAATACTATGTTCTGGAAATGTTTCCCTATCCATCCGGGCGCATTCACATGGGCCATGTGCGCAATTATTCCATTGGTGATGTGGTGGCGCGGTATAAGCGTATGCGCGGCCTTAATGTCTTCCATCCTATGGGCTGGGATGCTTTTGGCCTGCCTGCGGAAAACGCAGCCATTAAAAACAAAACCCACCCTGCCAAATGGACCTATGAAAATATAGCCAATATGCGCACCCAGTTGCAAAGTTTAGGCTATTCCTATGACTGGGAAAGAGAAATAGCCACCTGCCATCCTGAGTACTATCGCTGGGAACAGGAATTTTTCCTCAAATTTCTTGAAAAGGGCCTGGCCTACCGCAAAAAAGCCCCTGTTAACTGGTGCCCCAGCTGCCATACAGTGCTGGCCAATGAACAGGTGGAAGAAGGCCTGTGCTGGCGTTGTGATTCTGAGGTACAGCAAAAAGAATTATCGCAGTGGTTTTTGCGCATCACTGACTATGCGGAAGAATTGCTTGCAGACCTGGATACCCTGACCACTGGGTGGCCAGAGCGTGTGCTGGCCATGCAGCGCAACTGGATTGGCAAAAGTGTGGGCGCGGAAATTAATTTTGCACTGAAAGATCTGGAAGGCAGCGTTGCTGTTTTTACTACCCGGCCAGACACTTTATACGGTGCAACCTTTATGAGCCTGGCCCCGGAGCACCCACTGGTAGCCACGCTTATTCGCGGCACAGATCAGGAGCACGAGGTTACGGCCTTTGTTGAGCGCATTGCCAAGATGGATCGCATTGTGCGCACAGCCGATGATCTGGAAAAAGAAGGCGTGTTTACAGGGCGCTACTGCATTAACCCGGTTAGTGGCCGCGAAATGCCCATTTATGTGGCCAATTTTGTTTTGATGGGCTACGGGACCGGAGCTGTCATGGCTGTTCCTGCCCATGACCAGCGTGACTTTGAATTTGCAGCAAAATATCAGCTTCCCATGCAGGTTGTTATTCAGCCAGAAGGACTGGATCTTGATTCCATAACCCTGACCAAGGCCTATCCTGAGCCAGGAGTGCTTGTGCATTCTGGCCCCTTTACCGGGCAGGATAATGAATCAGCCAAAGGCGCTATTATTGATTTTCTCTCCTCCCAAGGCAAAGCCAAGCCCACAATTAATTACCGCTTGCGTGACTGGAACATTTCCCGTCAGCGCTACTGGGGCGCTCCTATTCCGATTATTTATTGTGATGCCTGCGGCATTGTGCCTGTACCGCATGCAGACTTGCCTGTGAAATTACCCCTTGATGTTCAGGTTAATCCTGATGGGCGTTCGCCATTGCCTGCATGTGAAGGTTTTGTGCACGTGCCTTGTCCAACCTGCGGTCAGCCAGCCAGGCGCGAGACCGATACCCTGGACACCTTTGTGGAATCTTCCTGGTATTTTGCCCGCTACACTGCGGCGCGAAATGATACTGCTGCGTTTTCAAAGCAGGATATCGCCTACTGGCTGCCGGTTGATCAATATATTGGCGGAATTGAACATGCTATTTTGCATTTACTCTACTCGCGCTTTTTTACCAAAGCCCTGCGTGACGAAGGATATCTGAACCATTCTGAGCCCTTTCAAAACCTGCTGACCCAGGGCATGGTGCTCCTTGATGGCTCCAAGATGTCAAAATCAAAAGGCAATGTTGTTGATCCGGACAAAATGATTGCTAAATACGGAGCTGATACCGTGCGCCTGTTTTGCCTGTTTGCCGCGCCCCCGGAAAAAGACCTGGAATGGAGCGACCAAGGCATTGAAGGCTCATATCGTTTTTTAAGCCGCCTGTGGCGCTTGGCAGATGAAATGATGACTGTACTCACTCCTGTTGGGCCATGCGCAGCCATAAACAGCACTCTGACTGATGCTGAAGCAGAGCTGCGGCGTAAAGAACACGATACAGTACGCCGCGTTGGGCGCGATATGGAAAACAAATTCCAGTTCAACACTGCCATTGCCGCCATGATGGAGCTGGTCAATACACTCTATGCCACCAAGGACACGCTGCGCACCACTGCCCAGGGCCAGCGTATTCTTTCTTCGGCTATTTCTTCGCTCCTGGTAACGCTTTCACCCATTGCCCCACATATTTGTGAAGAGTTGTGGCAGCGCATGGGCTATGCCAGAAGCATGACCACTGAGCCCTGGCCTGTTTTTGATCCAGAGGCCTTAAAAACCAGTGAAGTCACTGTGGTGGTTCAGGTCAATGGCAAATTGCGTGGCCAAATCACTGTTGCGGCAGATGCGCCTGGGCATGAGATTGAAAAAATCGCTCTGGCTGACCCAAACATTTGTCGTCATATTGAGGGAAAAACCATTGCAAAAACTATTGTTATTCCTGGGAAACTGGTCAATGTCGTGGCCCGCTAGAGCACGGATCAAACCGAAATCAGCCATGGCAGACGAAATAAGGCAAGCCCAAACTCCTGACATATCAGCAGGATTGCCACGTCGTTACGCTTCACACAATGGCACAATAAATCGTTTCCTTATGTACTGGGTGCTGTGCGCCTTGTT
>JAAYGZ010000404.1 GCA_012727515.1 Desulfovibrionales bacterium | reverse complement strand
TGCCCCAGGGTGTTGTGCAGATTCCGGTTCAGCTGGAAGTGCGTGATGCACAGATCCGCCATGCCCAGTCAGGCTTTACTCTGGACAATGGCTCTGCCAGTCTGGACTTTGATAATATTTTAACTATGCGTTCCAAGCCAGATCAAAAACTGAGTTTTGTCAGGGCCGGGGTTGGCGATATTGTGCTGGAACAGGCAGATATTCGCTATCAGGTCGAAGCAGCGCACAGTATTTTTGTGGAACGAGCCACTCTGGGCTGGGCAGGGGGCCGGGTTGGCACCCAGTCTTTTCGGATCAACCCTGGTATTGAAGACTATGCTGTTGAATTGTACTGTGACCGCATTGAGTTGGCCCAGGTGCTCAGGCAGCTTGGAATGGGCCAGGCCCAGGGCGGAGGCCGTGCCAATGGCCGTATTCCCGTGCGCTACGCCAAAGGAGCACTGACCTTTACAGATGGTTTTTTGTATTCAACTCCAGGCGAGCCAGGCAAGCTGCGCGTACCTGGCACAGACATTTTAACAACAGGCGTTCCGCCAGATTCTCCACAATTTGCCCAGTTGGATCTGGCTGCCGAAGCCTTGAAAGATTTTACCTATGAATGGGCAAAAATTGGTTTGCAAACCCAAAACAAAGAGCTTCGCGTGGCCCTGGAACTGGATGGCAAGCCCACCAACCCGCTTCCCTTTGTGTATAATAAGGATATTGGCGGCTTTGCCAGGGTTTCTGCCAGCTCTCCTGGCTCAGTTTTTCAGGGTATTCGGCTGGACGTGAATTTTCGTTTGCCCTTGGATCAGCTTATGCAATATCGGCAACTCCTTGAATTGCTAAAAAATGGAGGTTAATGTGCATCTTTTCCACACCTTTGTCTTTGTCTTGCTCCTTGTGCTTGGCGCGTGCAGTACGCGTCACGAAGTGCAGATGGCTCCGGTGGAGGTCAAACCCATTCACATTACCATTGATGTCAATGTGCGAGTCCAAAAAGACCTGGAAGACTTTTTCGGCGATATAGACAACGCCACACACCATATGAAGTAATAGGAGGAGCGCATGCAAAAAATACTTCTTTTTTTCAGCCTGATTTTGGCTGGCTTGAGTCTTGGCGTAAGCAATGGTTACGCTGATCCCATCAAGGACAGGATGCTGGCTCGTCTGCCTGTTATTAACGATCTTAAAGCCCAGGGCATACTTGGAGAAAACAATCAGGGTTTTTTAGAATTTCGGACTGACGCCAAGCCCCAGGCCGATACCGTGCAGGCTGAAAATCAAGACCGCGCAACCGTGTACAAGGCCATTGCTGCCCGGCAAAATACTACCATGGAATTTGTCGGCCAGGCCAGAGCCGCCCAAATTGCCGACAAGGAACCATCTGGAGTGTGGATTCAAAGCCCTGATGGGGCATGGCGAAAAAAATAATATAAACAGGAGAACCACATGAAAGATAAAGTACTTGAAGCCTTTGTTAAGGCTGGAGCACCCAAACGACCCGGAGATATTGCCAAAGAATTGGGCATGGAATCCAAAGAGGTTTCCAAATGTATTGATGCCTTAAAAAAAGAGGGCAAGCTTATCTCGCCCAAGCGCTGTTTTTACGCGCCAGCATAAGCCAGCCTTCAGTTGGTGGAGACGTATGTTACGCGCTCGGCTCTGTTTCCCAGGCCATAAGCGGTGTCTGCGCATACGGTGCCGTCAGATCAATGCGCACAGCTGTTACTGCACCGCACCAGGGAGGCAGAAACAAGGAATTAAGATGGCGTAAGCCCAGAACAGGCCGCCATGTGAATGGCGGCCCTACAAGAACAGACCGCGCCCGCATATAACACGAGGGCAGATTTTTCTGAATCAGCGCCCGCATACGCCACCAGGAAAACCATTGGACACGGCTCAGGGCCGTGTCCATCCTGCTCAAACGCACACTACAGCGATATAATGACAGTTTATTTAAAAATAAAAGCACTATTCCCTTTCGTGAAACCCTGGCTGCCTCACGCAAGGCCAGCCCTGGATCGTCAACAAATTCAAGAACTGTCAGCAAAGATGCATAGTCAAATTCCCGGTCTGCAAAAGGCAGGTGCTCAGCGCTGCCCACATGCAGATCTGAGCGATGACCTTTTTTTTCTCGTGCCAGAGCTAACATGGCCGGGCTTATATCAATGCCCGTGACATCAAATCCGCCTTCCCAGAAAAAATCCAGAAAAAAACCCGTTCCACAGCCAATATCCAGCAATTTTTGTTTACGCCGTGGCCACGGTGCAAGCATGTTTTGCAGTAATCTGCGCTCCTGCTGCAAGGCAAACATGCCCTGAGGATGTGTGGCCCATGTGTCGTAGGCCCTGGCTTGTTCTGTTGTTTTCCAGTGCATCAGATCTTTGTCACAGCCCCATGCGCTGCTGAAGATGCCATGCGGCTGTAGCGACGCAAAACAGATGATGTGATTTCCTTGGAATACGGTTTCCACTCCTGTCGTCTGCGCTCCAGTTCCTGTTTCTCCACCAGCAATTCCAGAGTGCGGGCCGGAATATCAATCCTGATCTGGTCATTGTCCCGAACCAGGGCAATGGCACCGC
>JAAYGZ010000038.1 GCA_012727515.1 Desulfovibrionales bacterium | reverse complement strand
GTATAAAGCCCGGGCCAGACCAATGCGCTGCTTCTGACCACCAGAAAACATCACGCCCCCTTCGCCCCCGACCTGGGTCTCAAAGTCTGCGGGCAAAGATTCAATAAGCTCGGTAATGCCGACCAGATCACAGACCCGGCGCACTTCATCCATGTCAACGTCGCCCAAACGAGCAATGTTTTCCGCTACCGTGGCCGGAAAAAGCTCTATTTCCTGCGGCAGGTACCCAAGATGCGGACCTATCTCTGCCTTGTCCCAACGAAAAACATCAACCCCATCCAGACGCATGGACCCCAGGGCAGCAGGCCAGATTCCAAGAATAATCTTGGATAACGTGGTTTTACCCGCGCCATTAGGCCCGATCAGGCCCAGAAACTCTCCTGGTTGCAGGGCAAATGAGATATTGCGCAGCACTAACTGGCCATTAAGTGCAAAAGACACGTGCTCCGCAGTGATGGCGCCCTGTGGGGCAGGCAGGGGCATTTTTGCAGCCTGACGCTCCAGAAACAAAGAAAACCCGTGCAAGCGCTTGTACGCTTCACGGGCCTGCACAATAGACTTGGCCGCAAACAGGGCGCGCATAAACGGCCCGATAGCCTGCCCCATAAGGATGGAGGCCACAATCATCAGGCCAGCATTAAATCCTTCGGTAATGGCCAAAAACGCACTGCCGCCGTAAATGACAACATTCATCAGCACCTGAATGGCCTTGATAGAACTTTGCGACAGCCCGGCATAGCGGCTGGCCACTGTCTGATTCAGCAGAATTTCAGAGTTCTTTTCTTCAAAGCGATCATAGACTGCCTGGCCCATGCCCATGGCATTCACGACCTCGGCATTTTTGAGCATGGTATCAATAAAATTTCGACTCTGCATGGAGACCACATTGGCGCGGACAAGCCGCTTTCTGGTCCAGTAGTCCTGCAACAGGGTCAGGGTCAGGGTGGTCAGCGCTCCGCCCAGGGCCAGGGCGCCAAGCACAGGATGGAAAAAGAAAATCAGGACCAGATAAAAAGGTGCCCACGGCACATCAAAGACAGCGCACAAAGCATCGCTGCTTAAAAAAGAGCGCAAGGTGGCAACATCCTGCAGGCCCTGACGATAGGCCTGTTTGACCGGGCTGGCAGCACCAGAAATCATAAAATGAACAACATTCGTGCTCAGGGCCTGCTCCAGGCCCAATCCGGCGGTGCGCAATAATGTACTGCGCAGAAAAGAAAAAAAAGTTAAAAAGATCAGTGCAAAAACTGCCAGGATAGTGATGGAATAGAGGGAGCTGCGGCTGAAACTCTGAATAATGGTGCCGTAGATGGCAAACATATAGAAAGAAAAGGTCATTTGCAGCAAACTGATCAGACAACTGAGCATACCCGCAAAAACAAAATACTTCTTCCATTGCCGCAAAAATGTATTCATAGAGTTTTGTTATACACGCAATATACCCATTTGCATGGTAGGCGCGTACACAGTGAAAAAGTTAAAAAAGAACATACAGATCAATCACAATGAAAGATGATGTATCAGGCGACTACAATGTGCACTCAGAGCTCTTTGTCAAGACAGACTGCGTCTTTTTCCTGACAAAATACGCATCTGTATGCGCTTTGGTCCACAAGGCAGGGTTGTCATCAAGCAAGGCAGGCTGTTTTTTTTGTGCTGGTTCTCGTTCTGCAAAGCGATCAAAGAGAACATAGAGTGCCAGAAATACAAAAGGGCCTAAACACACGTAAAGCCCGATAACAAGAGACGCAATCATAAATCCGGTATCCATAACCTCACTCCTGCGCACGGCTGGCCCGAAACGTGCAAACAGCACCGCGCCGCACGAACCAATGCGCACTCATGGCCGCCCTGTCAAGGTCAGGCCCGTGAATCCGGCGTAAACTCAGGAACCAGGCCAGATAAATGATGCACCACAGCCGGGCCATCAAACCGGGCTGCTGCTACAGACAAGGCAGACAAATCCAGGCGAGCCTCACGCTGATCAAGGGTCCGGTCTGTTTGTAAGACCATGATTTTATCATGCATGGTTTCAACAATGCCTTCCCCGGCAGTGATCAGTTCTTCGTACAGCTTTTCTCCGGGCCGCAATCCTGTAAAACAAATGGGAATTTCATCCACAGACTTGCCAGAGAGGACAATCAGATCTTTAGCCAGGTCAGCAATACGCACAGGCCGGCCCATTTTCAGAATAAAAACCTCGCCCCCCTGGCCCAGGGCTCCGGCCTGGATAATGAGCTGGGCTGCCTCAGGAATGGTCATGAAATAGCGCGTTACGTCAGGATGGGTTACTGTCACTGGCCCGCCCTGGGTGATCTGCTTGCGAAACAAGGGAATGACAGACCCTGATGACCCAAGCACATTGCCAAAACGCACGGCCATAAATGTCGTGCCCTGGCCTGCAAACTCATGCATGAAAAGCTCGGTCACGCGCTTGGATGCGCCCATGACATTGGTGGGCCGCACAGCCTTGTCCGTGGAAACAAGCACAAAGCGCTGCACTCCATGCTGCACGGCTGCGGCCATGATTGTGCGTGACCCCATGATATTGTTGGTCACTGCCTGCCAGGGATTGTGCTCAAGCATGGGCACATGCTTGTACGCTGCGGCGTGAAAAAGCACCTGCGGCTGGTGCGCAGCCAGCACAGTATCCAGCAAAGCCTGATCCTGAACCTGCCCCAGCACTGCAACATAGGCGCTGAACCCATGCTCATGCAGCAACTCCATTTCCATGCCATAGAGATTGGCCTCGCTGGCATCGTAGAGCACAATTTTTTCTGGTTCAAAACGCAGAATCTGACGACACAGTTCTGATCCGATAGATCCGCCCGCGCCAGTGATCAGCACGGTCTTGCCCTTGAGATAGCCTTCTATGCCGCGCACATCCAGCTGTACTTCAGCTCGCCCCAGCAAGTCTTCGTAGCGCACATCGCGCAAGGCTTTGACGGAAATTTTTCCACTGGCAATATCTGCCAGGGCAGGCAGTTTTTTAATGCGCACCTGCCCGGCCTCACAGGCTTCCAGAACACTGCGCAACTGGGCTTGCGAAGCCAGGGCCGCGCTGACCAGCACTTCCTGGGCACGCAGCGAGCAGGCCAGGTCCGGCAAGATACGGATAGGACCATACACTGGCAGACCATGAATTTTTCGTCCGATCCGGTCCGGGTCGTCATCCACAAACCCAACCAGACTGATGCCTGACTGGGACGTGCCCAGAATTTCCTTGGCCATGCGTGCGGCGTCGTCATCAGCCCCTAAAATAAAGGCTCGCAAATTTGCTTCGGGCAAAGGACAGGTTGTCCGGGGCCACCAGGACATGAACCATGTGCCGGGCCGGGCCATGAACTCATAACCAGAGCGGATCAAAACTCTGACTCCACAGGCCAGAACAAAGGCCAGCAGCGGGTCAAGGATAAAAACAGAACGTGGGTAGCCCTGAAAATGGCGAAACAAAGCCGCATACACAATAAGAGCAACCTCTGCCAGCAACGTGGCCCTGGCAATACGCCACAGATCAGCCAGCCCGGTGTAGCGCCACATGCCCCGGTACAGGCCCAAGGCACCGAAAAAAAACACCTTGGTCAATATACTGACCGGCAGCAGATCCAGCATCTGAGGAAAATACTGATCCGGAATGTCAAACTCAAAGCGCAGGCCATAGGCCATAATCAGTGCCAAAGCAAAAAGCCCTGCCTCGCCAATAAGCATGAGGTAAAAATTTTTGTTTTTGAGCAAAGAGGAAAGTGAAGTTGAATACATCATCCACCTGTGGAAAATACGCCATAACGTCGCATAATCGTGTACTGCGCCCATGCCCAAAAGCTTAAAGCCCCGATCAGCATGATCAACACGGGCCACAGGCCATAGGAACTGAGACAGGCCGCTGAAAAAGCCACCCCGGCCTGGATACTGGAGTAGCCCAGGCTGACTTTCCAGTGAGCAATACCTGCCTCATTGGCCAGAATCTGATACCCATGCAGACGATGGGGTTGCAGCAGAGATTGTCTGCGCCTGAGCCGTACCAGCACGGAAACAGCTTCATCAGCATAAAAAGGAAATAACAGGGCGGCACAAGCTACAAACTCAGCCCATGATCTGGAACACAAACAAATACTCAAGGCTATAAAAAAGCCCAGAAAAATACTGCCCACGTCCCCCATAAACAGACGTGCTCTGGGCACATTAAAAGGCAGAAACGCGCACACCGCACCCAGCACGGCAACAAGCGGGCCAGGCAGGCCCGGCGTATGATTGGTACAATGTATGCCCAGACCAACCAGAGCCACAAGGCCGGTCATGCCGGCCATGCCGTTGATTCCATCCATAAAATTATAGCAGTTGGCCGTGGCCATGACAAAGAAGACTGCCGGAACAAGCAGAAAAAACGGCCAGACAACAAGCCCCATCCACCAGGCCCAGCCTGCACTTATCCCAGCGGCCAAAGCCTGGGCGAGCAAGCGCTGTCCAGGGGAAATACTGCGAATATCATTAATAAATGACAGGACAGACAAAACCACAAGCGGAATCCACAGC
>JAAYGZ010000403.1 GCA_012727515.1 Desulfovibrionales bacterium | reverse complement strand
GTATGACCCCTGTGCGCCAGGGTCGCGCCTGGGGGTGCGACGCCGTGATTTCCGCACGGATCTGCTGACAGAAATCACGGGCCTGCACTGGCACAATCTGTGTGAGCAAAACGCTGACTGCCTGCAGCGAACCATTGCCGCAGCAGAACAGAATTTTGGCGAATTTTTTTCGCGCATGAACTATATTAATTTTGGCGGAGGCCATCATATTACCCGGCCAGACTATGATCTGGACCTGCTGTGCCAGCTTATTACAGATTTCAAAACCCGTTATGCAGTACAGGTCTATCTGGAGCCGGGCGAGGCCGTGGCCCTTAATACAGGCTACCTGGTCACTACTGTGCTGGACGTGATTGAGGCTGACCAGCCCATGCTTATTCTTGATACCTCGGTCCCGGCCCACATGCCTGATGTGCTGGAAATGCCCTATCGTCCGCATATTATCGGCTCTGGCCTGGCAGGGGAAAAACCATATACCTACAGGCTGGGCGGATTGTCGTGTCTGGCCGGGGACGTGGCCGGCGAATACTCCTTTGACCAGCCTGTCCAGGTTGGGGAGCGGCTGGTTTTTACGGACATGGCCCATTATTCCATGGTCAAGACCAATACCTTTAACGGAATCCAGTTGCCGGGCATTGCTGTCTTTGAACCAGCAGATGCTTCCATGCGAGTGGTACGGACTTTTGGCTACGCGGATTTTAAGGGGCGTTTGTCCTGAAAAACCTTACCAGGTCTGGACGGTAAATCCTGCGCAGCGAAAACTTGCCAAGCACTGGGCATCCAGGTAGGGCCACCCAAAAAACAAGGAGAAAACAGCATGGCCAAAGCACGCGCCCGCCATATCCTGGTGGCAACCGAAGAAGTTTGTTCTGCCCTGAAAAAAAAGATTACTGAAGAAGATGGCGATTTTGCCGAAATGGCTCGCCAGTACTCCCAGTGTCCGTCTGGCAAACGCGGTGGCGACCTGGGAACATTCGGCCCAGGCCAGATGGTGCCGGAATTTGATCACGTCTGCTTTAACGAGGCAGTGGGCGTGGTTCATGGCCCGGTCAAGACCCAGTTTGGCTACCACCTGGTGGAAGTCACTGAGCGCTCCTGATCCATTGCCTGACAAAAACGCATAAAACCGGGCTCTTTTGTGGTCCGGTTTTTTATTTCATGCACAAACATAATCAGAGAGGTGCTGATTCAATCAGCATTCTCCCTGCCCATACCGGAGCATCTTCATGGAAGATCATATTCAGTTTGACCCTGCCACCACAACTCTTTTTCTTCTGGACCAGCGCAGCCTGCCCCTGCTTGAAGAAACCTTTGCCTGCCGCACAGTGGAAGATGTGGTCTTTGCCCTGCAAACCATGGTGGTGCGTGGCGCTCCGGCCATTGGCGTCACCGCAGCCTATGGATGCTGCATTGCCCTGCGCCAGGCCCTGGCAGCAGGAGCATACTGGACCAATGAGCTGGAACGCCTGCTGGGCATCCTGGAACAGGCCAGGCCCACTGCTGTCAATCTTTCCTGGGCCATTACGGTCATGCGCTCCATCTGGACCGCCAGCATGGACCCCACAACCCTGGGCACTGCCTGGCTGAACAAAGCACAGCAGATCCAGACCCAGGATATTGCCATGTGCAAGGCCATGGGTCGTCATGGAGGCCAGCTCTTAGATGATGGAGATACTGTCATGACCCATTGCAATGCTGGCGCCCTGGCCACGGCAGGCTATGGCACAGCCCTGGGCGTTATTCGCGGAGCAGTGGACGCGGGCAAGCATATTCGCGTTATTGCCAATGAAACCAGGCCTTTTTTGCAGGGCGCACGCCTGACAGCCTATGAACTGCACAAAGATGGCATTGCAGTCACAGTGGCCTGTGACAATGCCTGCTCCTATCTCATGAGTCAGGGGTTGGTACATAAAGTGGTGGTCGGCGCAGACCGCATTGTGGCCAACGGAGACGTGGCCAATAAAATCGGAACATCAGGCGTGGCCATCCTGGCCCGTCATTATGGCATTCCTTTTTATGTGGCTGCTCCAAGCTCTACCTTTGACCTGAAAATTTCTGATGGCAGCCAGATTCCCATTGAAAACCGCACCCCGCGCGAAGTGACCCATATAGGCGCAACCCAGATCACCCCCCATGATGTGCCTGTGTTTAACTTTGCTTTTGATATCACGGACCACAGCCTTATCACTGCCCTTATCACCGAGCATGGAGTGCTCTACCCACCCTTTACCTCCAGCATTGCCGATATGATCGGCCAGAGAACCTGCCCATGAATCTGCACCTTCCCATCGTTGCGCTTATTGGCCGCCCCAATGTCGGCAAATCTACCCTGTTTAACCGCTTGGCAAAAAAGCGTGTGTCCATCACCCATGATATGCCCGGAGTAACCAGAGACAGCATCCTGGTTGAAATACGCGGGGAAACCAAGCCCTATGCCCTGGTGGATACAGGCGGCATTATTCCAGACTCTACGGACGCCATTGAACTGGATATTTTTGAGCAAGCCCGCGAAGCCATGGCCAGCGCCGATGTTATCTTGTTTGTGGTTGATGGACGAGTGGGCCTGCACCCCCAAGACGAGCATGTGGCCCAGTTTCTGCGCCAATCCGGAAAGCCGGTTCATATGGTCATCAACAAGGTGGATGGCCCGGAGCAGGAAGACACCCTGGCCGCTGAGTTTTACGCCCTGGGATTTCCTCTGTTGTGCGTCTCTGCTGAACATAGCTTTGGAATGCGCGAGTTACGTCACTGCATTGAAGAGGAGCTCCCTGTTCCAGACCAATGTGCCACAGAAATTCAGGAACCAGGGCTTAAAATCGCCCTGCTTGGTCGGCCCAATGCAGGAAAATCCTCCACCATCAATGCTCTGCTCGGCTCAAAACGCCTGATTGTCAGCCCAGAAGCCGGCACAACCCGTGACTGCGTGGATGTGGTGATCACACGTGGAAAGAATCGCTATGTGTTTGTGGACACAGCCGGAGTGCGCCGCAAGTCCAAGGTGACAGATTCATTGGAATACTTCAGTGTTGTCCATGCCCTGCACGCAGCCAAAAGCGCGGATGTGGTGATCCTGGTTCTGGATGTGACCACAGGGGTTGTGGGCCAGGACAAACGCCTGCTTTCATTT
>JAAYGZ010000402.1 GCA_012727515.1 Desulfovibrionales bacterium | reverse complement strand
TGCTCCACCAGAAGAACGGTCAGGCCAAGTTCGTCTCGTAGTCTGAGCACATGCCGAAAGATATCCCTGACCACAAGCGGGGCCAGGCCCATGCCAGGTTCGTCCAGTAAAAGCAGTTTGGGCCGGGCCATAAGGGCGCGGGCAATGGCCAGCATCTGCTGTTCGCCACCAGACAAGGTGCCTGATAATTGGGCACGGCTTTTAATACAGGAAACATGGCGTACATGGTTTCCAGGTCCGTGCTGATACTGCTGCGTGAGCGCCATGTGTTGCGCGTATATGCGCCCAGACGCAGATTATCTTCCACGGACAAGGGATTAAAGACCAGACGGCCTTCAGGCACATGGGAGATTCCAGCGCGAACAATGCGTTCAGGATTCCAGCGCACCAGGTCTGCTTCTTTGAAAAGAATAGCACCCTGGGCAGGGCGGATAAGGCCGGAAATAGTGCAGAGCATGGTGGTTTTACCAGCACCATTGCCGCCAATAAGGGCCACAATTTCCCCTTGGCGAATATGCAGTGTGGCCCGGCGCACAGCATGAATGCGCCCGTAAAAAACATCCACATTTTTAAGAGTCAGCAGGGTCTGCATTATTCGTCCTCGTCAGATCCCAGGTAGGCGGCAATAACCTGCGGATCTTTCTGGATCTGTCCAGGAGTGCCCCGGCTGATAACCTGGCCAAAGCACAGAACCATAATGGCATCACTAATCCCCATGACCAGCTCCATGTCATGCTCAACCAGAATAATTGAGACCTGGTAGGTATCGCGAATGCGTACAATCATTTCTGCCAGGGCCTGGGTTTCGGCAATGTTCAGGCCTGCCGCTGGCTCATCAAGGAGCAATAAGCGTGGGCGTGCGGCCAAGGCCCTGGCAAGTTCCAGGGAGCGCTGCTGTCCAAAAGCCAGCTCCTTGGCTGAGACTGTATTCAGGCCCGTAAGTCCAACAAATTCCAGCGCTTCCAGTGCCTGTTCCTTGATCCGGTGCTCCAGGGCTATGGCCTTTGGGGTGCGCAGCAGGCTGTGCCAGGCCGCAAGGGGCATGTGCCCATGACATCCGGTCATGACATTTTCCAGCACTGTCATATTGGAAAAAATTTCCAGATTCTGAAATGTACGCACCATGCCCAGGCTGTTGCGCTGGTGCACAGGACAGTGGGTGATGGTGTGAGTGTCAAAAAGGATCTCACCTGATACCGGGCTGACCATACCGGAAATAACATTGAGCAGGGTGGTCTTGCCCGCTCCATTGGGCCCGATAATGGCAGTAATATGACCCTGATCTGCCTGGAAATCCACCTCGTGCAGGGCCTGGACCCCGCCAAAGCGTACAGACAGTTTCCGGCATTCCAGGACAGTGTGTTTCATATCTGCTTCCTCAGGCTGGCCTGGGCTGAAGCGGCGCGCAGGCGCTGCCACAGGCGATTCCAGCCACCAGCCAGTCCATCAGGCAGAAATATCATGCACAGCACCAGAATTGCACCAAAAAGGATGATTTCACTGTTTTCAAAGGCGCGTAAAAACTCTGGCAATACTGTCAGGAAAAATGCGCCAATAATAGAACCAGGCACGCTGATCATGCCACCAAGTACAACCATAACAATGATTTCAACAGAAAACATAAAGCCAAAGGATGCCGGAGCAATAAACGTCAGGTAATGGGCATACAGCACCCCGGCAACAGAGGAAAAAAATGCTGAGAGCACAAAGACAAAGAGTTTGTAGCGCGCCACATCCACGCCCATGGCCTGGGCAGCTTTTTCAGAGGTATGCAGGGCACGCAAGGCCCGACCAATGCGTGAATGCAGGACATTAAAAGCCAGCCAGACAATAAGGCACAAACCAAGAGCCACCACGCGATAGATGCTTGCATCATTGGTCAGCTCATAGCCAAAAACAGAAAGGCCCGGTATGCCTACAAAGCCAGATGGTCCGCCCGTGATATCAATGGTTTCTGTAAACAAAATGGAAAGAATAACGCCAAAGCCCAAGGTGGCCATGGCCAGGTAATGGCCGTGCAGTTTTAAGGATGGCAGACCTACCAGGACGCTCGTCACGGTGCCAGCGCCAATTCCAGCCAGCATGGACAGCCCTACAGGCAGGCCAATGGTCGTGCTTAAAAACGCGCTGGTATAGGCTGCCAAGCCATAAAATCCGGCATGGCCAAGGGAAATCTGACCAGCATGACCCACCAGCAAGCACAGACCCACCGCATTCATGGCGTGCAAGCAGCACATGATCAGCACTGTCAGGTAGTAATTATTGGGCATGGCCAGGGGCGCAAGCATGAGGACTGTAAAAAAAGCAGCCAGCCAGTACATATCCCGACGATAGGCCATGCTACACCCGCTTGGCGTCATCGCGACCAAAAAGGCCCGATGGCTTGATAAAAAGAAGGATCAGCAAAATAACAAAGGCCAGGGCATCTTTATAGGCTGAAGAAATAAAACCGGCGCCCAGAGCTTCCAGAACGCCAAGGATAATCCCGCCTGCTGCTGCGCCAAAGGGATTGCCCAGTCCGCCTAAAATACAGGCTGCAAAACCTTTCAGGCCCAGCATAATGCCCACATCAAAAGAGGTGAGGGTAATGGGCGCGAGAATAACCCCGCCCACGGCCCCGACAAAAGCGGAGATCATAAACGAGAACAGCACCATGCGCTGAACGCCAATGCCAACCAGGGAGGCGGCTTTGGCGTTAAAGGAGCAGGCCAGCATGGCCTTGCCCTGGATTGTTGCTGAAAAAAAGAATTTAAGGCCACCCAGTAAAACCAGGCTGATACCAAGCACCCACAAGGCCTGAGGCATAATGGCTGCCCCAAGAAAAAAAACAGGCGCATTGCCGGAAAAAGATGGCAGGGCATAGGTATCCTTGCCCCATAAAATCATGGCTATGCCGCGAATAAGGATGGAAATACCAATGGTGATGATAACTAAATTGATGGCCGGACAATGGCGAACCGGACGAATAGCCAGGCGCTCCACCAAGGCCCCGGTTATGGTTGTTGCTGTGACGGCCAGAAGAATGGCCACTGGTTCGGACACGCCAAGGGAATGCAGGAAAAAGACACTCATCATGCCCCCAAGCATGACAAACTCCCCTTGTGCGAAGTTAATAACTCCGGTGGTATTGAAAATAATGGTAAAACCCAGGGCTGTCAGCCCGTAGGTGCTGCCCAGGGTCAGGCCAGTGACAAGGTATTGCAGTAAAGTGGAGAGGTCCATGCTTGCTTAGAGAGCAGGCGGTATCTCAAAAAGATACCGCCTGTGTGCGATGTTAGTTTGTAACGCTCCAGGCACCCTGGCTGATGGTGACCATGATAAAGGCAGATTCATCCAGACCATTATGATTGTCCGGTGTGTAGGAATACACGCCCGTTGTGCCTGGAAAGGCGGTGATTTTTTCCAGATTATCACGAATATCAGCAGGCTGTGCAGAGTTTCCCAGGCGAATTGCCTCGGCCACAAGCATAAACGCATCATGGGCGTAGCCGCCAAAGGAAGAGATGGCTGTATTGAATTTGCCTGTATAGCCCTGGACATAGCTGTCCAAAACAGGCTTTTGCGGATGATCTGCAGGAACCTGATCTACGGCCACCAAGCGTCCAGCAGGTAAAACCAGCCCTTCAGCAGCTTCGCCCGCAAGTTCGATAAATTTGTCAGAGGCCACCCCATGACTCATGTACAGGGGAGTCGTAAGGCCTAGTTGCATCCTGTTTCTGGCCACCACAGCAGGCCCTGGGTTCGTGCCCCAGCAAATAATCGCGTCAGGATTTTGGGCCTTGATGGAGGTGAGCTGGGCAGTCATGTCCGTGTCTTTAGGGCCATAAACTTCGTCAGCAACCAGAACAAAGCCATCAGCAGGAATACGTTCCTTGAGTACGGCGCGTCCAGCCTGACCATAGCCGTCAGAAACTGTCAGCACAGCCAGACGTGAGTAGCCCTTGGCCTGGGCATCCTGTAAAATTTTAATAACAACATGACGGTCAAGCTGCGGGGTATTGAAAATCCAGGGAAGTACCGGGCTGACAATTTTTTCAGCAGCAGCACAGGAAATAAGCGGAACTTTGGCAGAGGAAAAAAATCTGGCAATGGCCAGGGTGTTGCCTGAAATACTGGGGCCGATAACCACGGATACCTGGTCCTGGTCCAGCAGTTTTTTGGCTGCCATAACGCATTTATTTACATCTGATTCATCATCATAAACAATAACTTCAACTGGCTGTCCATGTATTCCGCCATTGGCATTGATCTGTTCCTGCAGCAGGAGCACGGTATTTTTTTCAGGCTCTCCCAGAAACGAGGCTGGCCCGGTAACTGAGAAAATGGCCCCTATTTTGATTGGCGCAGCCATACAGACTGAGGCTGTCAGTACAAATCCCAGAATAATTCCGATGAGTCCTGTATGTTTCATATTCTCCTCCTCAAAAATGGCTTGGGATATAAGGTATAGAGTTTTCCTGGGTTACAGTGTCTGGTGTAAACCCTGGCATACTACGCTCATTGCGCCTGTCAGATGCAGAGACAGAGCACTACCAGAAAAATAATCTGGAATACGTACAATGGCAAAGAAAAAGCAGAAAAAGAGGCGAGGCAGCAAGGCATGGTCTGAACCGTGCCTGTACTAACTACTTAAATCGATAGGTAATTCTGCCCCTGGTTAGATCGTAGGGCGATAATTCCACCTTGACCCGGTCTCCAGGGAGGATACGGATATAAAATTTGCGCATTTTTCCTGAGATATGTCCCAACACCTGATGCCCATTTTCCAATCGCACCAAAAACATGGCATTGGGCATGGCTTCTTCAATAACGCCTTCAACTTCAATAGATTCTTCCTTGGCCATTCAACAGATTCCTTATTCAGCAGACAAGAGGGTTTATGTAAAGACATGGTTCTTTAGCTGCTGCCAGAAGAAATGACAAGTCTGGATACAGGGTGATCATGCCTTGCACGTGAGGTCGGACAAAGGGTGGATATTTTTTATGATGCATCCTGGGCACGGTGACGAAACTCTTTTATTAGAATTTCTTCCAAACATTTCCGACAAATGTCTGTATTATTGCAGTTGGAAAGTTTCATTTCAATAACAGGATTCATCTTGCCGAGTTGCCCGCCAAGACGGTTCAGATTTGTGCTGTCTTCAAGAAAAAGGGTGTATTGCTGTTCATAAATTCCATCTTTAAGTCCCTTGATTTCTTGTTCACAAATATCACAAAAGCGTTTGATCATTGTTCTGCACCAGTCAGATTGGTCGGGGAGGTTGCGCCATGCACATATGACCTCCCCGCACAGGGTGTTGTGGAAGCACTGATTAAAACATTTTGATCAGCGCCAGCCTTATTTTGTTATTTTGTCCGGCAGCAGGACGTTAAATTCCAGAACTTCGCAGTCACCATCGCGATTAACATCTATACGGATATTTTCCAATTCCACATGCACATATTTTTGCACGACTTGCAGTAATTCATGGCGCAGTTGGGGCAGGAAGTCGTATCCTCCGGCCTGAGCGCGCTCATGGGCCACAATAATCTGCAAGCGGTTCTTGGCAACTTCGGCAGTATTTTTCTTGGAGCGGAAATAGCTGAAAATTCCCATTTCAGCCTCCAAAGATGCGGGCAAAAAAGCCCTTTTTAACCGGAGCAAGAAAGCGGTGCGGCACGTCCTCACCTAAAAGACGAAGAACAGCGTCTGTATAGGCCTGGCCTGCATCACTTGTCTCATCCAGAATAACCGGTTCGCCAGCATTGGACGCACTGAGTACGGCTTTGGACTCAGGAACAACTCCCAGCAAAGGAATCGCCAGAATTTCTTCAACATCGCCTACGCTGAGCATTTCGCCCCGGCTGACCCGTTCGGGATCATATCTGGTCAGCAGCAGGTGCTCCTTGATATTCTGCCCTTCTTTTGCCTTTTTGGTTTTGCTTTGCAGCAAGCCAAGTACGCGGTCAGAATCCCGCACCGAGGATACTTCCGGGTTTGTAACCACAACAGCTTCATCGGCAAAATACATGGCTGCCAGTGCGCCGTGTTCAATTCCGGCCGGGGAATCACAGATCACATAATCAAAGCGCTCAGACAGTTCGAGCAAAACCTTTTCCACTCCATCTATGCGCAGGGCTTCTTTGTCCTTGGTCTGCGAGGCGGGCAGAATATAAAGATTTTCAACTCGTTTATCCCGGATCAACGCCTGGTGCAGGGTGGCATCACCCTGGATGACATTGACAAAATCATAGACCACCCGACGTTCACAACCCATAATTAAATCCAGATTACGCAGTCCTACATCAAAATCGAGCACTGCAACCTGAAAACCGCGCCTGGCCAGACCCGTGGCCAGCGACGCACTTGACGTGGTTTTTCCCACCCCGCCCTTGCCTGATGTGACAACAATAATTTTACCCACAGTCCCTCCTGGTCCTGTTACATACTTAGAGAGGTTCAATCAAAAGCTGACGCCCGGCCAGTCTGATCTGGACAGGCCCATCCACCTGAAGTGGCAGGTCTTCGCTGACCTGATACAGACCAGCAATAGAGACGAGTTCTGCCTTGAGTTCTTTACAGAAAATTCTGGCCTGCTCATTGCCCATGACTCCGGCCAGGGCGCGTCCACGCAGGGTTGAATAAATATGCACATTGCCATCAGCAATGACCTCTGCGCCTGGCCCAACCTGGGCAGTAATGATGAGATCACGGCCCTTGGCATAAATTTGTTGTCCGGAGCGCACAGGCTTATCAATGATCAGTGCCTCGGCCTCTGAAGGGGGACACGCAGCAGACGTGTCAGATACTGTTTTGCTCTGTATGGTTTTTCCTTCTGGAAAAATACAGAGTGAAAGTCGTGGTGCCAGGCGTTCCTGAAATTCATTGCCACCCTGAATACCCACCGGCATCAGCCCATGCT
>JAAYGZ010000401.1 GCA_012727515.1 Desulfovibrionales bacterium | reverse complement strand
TTGCACTATCTTTGCTATCTCATGTTGATAATTTACTGACCTTGTGCTCACCATGATGATAATTTTGTGCATGGGCTAGCCCATCAATTTGGGCAGCGGTGCTGTGAAAGGTTCTGCTGATAAAAACAACAACTCCCACCTTACTCCTCACATTGTGCAAAATTTTGCGCAAGTCCGCCACAGATAACAAAAAAAGCGCCCTGAATCGTAACTGCCTCATTTTCTACAATACAATCAATACCTCATCGGCTGATCTGGATATTCTGCTGGTGGAGTGGCAGCATTACTATAACTGGGAACGTCCCCCTGGCGCACACAAAGGAAAAATATCCATGGAGCGCTATCTTCCAGGTTTTTTCATTTCATTTATGTCACGGTTTTTTGTATCTGCGTGACAGCATTGCCATGCTCATGTGCTTTGTTTTAAGCATTCAGCGAATTTGTTTTCACGTCTGCCACGCAGTATGTTTGTTCAGCTCTTTATGTGCGTGATGTGCGTGAATATTTTTGGAGTCGTGCATGGAGACGAGTTTTCTTTTTCCTGTCCTTCTGAGCTTGCGCGTGGCCACCCTGGCTACGCTTGCTGCCCTTGGTTTTGGGGTTGGGCTGGGCTGGATTTTTCACCGCTATCATTTTCCAGGCAAGGAATTGCTTGATTCTGTGCTCAGTCTGCCCATGGTCTTACCGCCTACTGTGTTGGGTTATTATCTTATTGTTGTGCTGGGGCGTAATGGGCTTCTGGGACGCTGGCTGGAAGACACCCTGGGCATAACCTTGATTTTTACCTGGCAAGGCGCTGTTATTGCGGCTTCTGTAGTTTCTTTTCCTCTTATTTTTAAGTCTGCGCGCGCAGCCCTGGATGCCGTGGGGCGCAAATATGAAAATGCGGCCCGGATCATGGGCTATCCGGAGTGGCGGGTGTTTATCGCTGTGTCTCTGCCCTTGGCAGGGCGCGGCATTCTGGCAGGCACAATGCTCGCTTTTGCCCGCGCCATGGGTGAATTTGGGGCAACTCTTATGATTGCCGGCAACCTTCCTGGCCGGACGCAAACCTTATCTTTGGCCGTGTACAGCGCCATGCAGGCGGGCAATGATGACCTGGCAGCGCGGTTGGTGCTGCTTATTTCCATCCTGTGTACGCTTATTCTCTGGATTTCAGGGCGGCTTCTGACACCCAGGTGGCAGGCCTGATATGTTTGTGCCTGATCGCCCCTGTTCCATCCAGCCCTCCCAGGGCGCTGCTCAGAGCCATTCTGCCATGCCCGTTATCTCCTGCTCCATTGCAATGCAGGTGAGTGCTCCTGGTTCTGTTTTTTATCTCCAGGCAGCCTTTTCTGCCCCATCAGAGCGCATCGCTTTTTTTGGCCCCTCAGGATCAGGCAAGAGTTTGACTCTTATGGCCCTGGCCGGGCTTCTGCGCCCTGACCAGGGGCACATCATTGTTCGTGAGCGGACATTTTTTGACAGTGAGTCCAAAGTAAATATCCCGGCCCGCAAGCGTAAGATAGGTATGCTCTTTCAGGATTATGCCCTGTTTCCGCATCTGACTGTGCGCGAGAATGTGGGCTTTGGGCTTAAACCCGTGTTTGGCCCGCTTAAATCTGAGCAACGATACAAAATAGAGGAGCTGCTGGACCTCTGCGGCCTGGCTGATCATGCGGCAAAGCGTCCGGCCCAGATTTCTGGTGGCCAGCGCCAACGCACAGCCCTGGCCCGGGCCTTGGCTACAGAACCGGATTTACTTTTGCTGGATGAGCCGTTCACGGCCCTGGACCAACCCTTGCGTGAAAAAATGCGTGAAGAAGTCTTTGCCTTGCTGGAACGCTTTGCTCTGCCCATGATTATGGTCAGTCATGATCTGGCTGATGTGGAATATTTTGCTCAGACTCTGGTGGCTTTTGGCCACGGTCAGGTCTTGGATGTGATTGATTATGCAACGCGCAGGCGCACAGAAAGCCCGCAAGATATTTTAGATCCTCTTTTTCAGGCAGCCCAGGCCGGGCCATGCTGCAGGAGATTACATAATGAGCATTCTTGAACAGGTCAGGGCCAGGGCCATTGCTCTCTGGGAGCACGCGGGCCTTATGGATCAGCCTATTACCATTACTGCTGCCCCTCTGACAGTGGAGCAGGCCATTGGTCATCCGGATGGTCAGGATTTTCCCATTCAAAAGGGCAAGGAACGACTTATGGAGGCTGTTTTTGATGGCGCAAAAGGCCAGGCCTTTACTGATCAGGTCTGCGCGTATCAGGGCCGGCTTGCTGATGTGGCGCACATGCAATTGCACACCAATGGGCAGCGGGCTGTTTTTGTGGCCACAGTCAATGCAGTGCTGCGTAGCTTAGATAAGGCAGAGGGAACGATTCATTGCCGTGATGCTGGCCCCAGGGAATGTGCCTCACGCATTGGTAACCATCTTCGGCAACATTACGGGATGGTCAAAATAGGCATGGCTGGTTTTCAACCCGCTCTGATTGGGGCCTTGAGCGGGCATTTCCCCCTGCGCGTTGTGGATCTGGACCCGGATAATATTGGTGCATACAGGCATGGAGTCTGTATTGAAGGCGGCAGTGCTACCAGTAGTATTATTGACTGGGCTGATCTGCTGCTGGTCACAGGCACAACCCTGGCCAATGATAGTATTGGGTTGTTTCTTGGCGTAAAACCAGTTCTTTTTTATGGAACCACCATTGCCGGAGCAGCCCGGCTTATGGACTGGGAGCGGTATTGCCCATGTAGCACCTAAAGGGCAGGGGCTTGGCCGCGAGAAGAGCATTTCCTTTACCAGCCTACAAGCATACGGCTTTTTTGAGGAAATGCTTTTTTTACGCCCAAAGCCAAAGCATAGGAGCAGGCTATGACCACAAAAGACATGGGGGGCAGCAAGTGCAAGCCCCAGAAGTCAGCGTAGTAATTACGCAATTTGGAGATGAAAAAAATAAACCACCCATGCAAAAAATAAATTGAAAAACTGGATGCGGCGATCTGCTTTAAGAATTTGATATTTTTGTCTTCAAATCGATGCAGAAAAACCATGAACACAAGACACATGCAGAGCTTCTGGAAATAAGCAATATCAACACCATTAAATTCAAAAATATTTTTTTGGATATTGCTACAGACATTGGTGGTGCAGGCCTGGAGCATGGCCAATAATACGATCACACCACAGATTATATATTCTTTTCCTTTTAATTTTTCATAAATATATTCTTTTTGCATTGAACACAGTATTCCAAACATATAAACAGGTGTGAAGTAAATAACAGATTGAATAATAGATATATTATGTACTGGTCGATGTACAAAAGCAGAAATTATTGAAAGTATAGCGACAATTCTTATTTGTTTTTGTGTATCTAAGCGTATGAAAAATATAAAAAGAGGAGAGATTAAAAATATGGTCATGATAAAAGGAATATACCAATAAACCATAACTCCTCCGTGCCAAAAATAAAGAAATGCAGGACGGACAAGCTGGTCATAAAATGTATCTGTTGGTCCAAAAAAATATTCTTTATACGGCATTTTAACATACAAAGCATAACAAATCGGCAGAATTGATAAGAATATATACGGAGAATATACGTTTTTAATTTTTTTCTTTATAAATGACTTATATTCAAACCTGTGATAGAAAACATGATAAAATAGGAATCCGGAAATAAAGACAAAAAGAGATGTTCCTCCGGAAACCATGTTGGCAAATGTCCTGTCAAAAAAAGTCTCTATTTGCCATCCGGCAATAGCATAACAATGGCCCATAACAATGAGTATGATTGTTATGGCTCTGAAATAATCAAAAGAATTTAAGTACACAAATTTCTCCTGTGCATTGTTGCAATACAAAAATATATAAATACAGAGTTACATATATTTGAAAATAATAGAATGACTATTCAGAGCTTATTCCACAGTTAAAATAACTGCAAAAGCCTTGACCAAGGCGCAGATGCTATCCCCAACCTGCAAAGTAAGACTCTTGGCAGACTCGTCTGTAATAAGAGAGGTAATTTTCGTTCCGTCAGGCAAATCCACAATAACATCCACAGCGATTTTTCCTTTGTTTATCGCTGAAATAGTTCCACAAAATTTATTGCGAGCGCTGGTTTTCATGTGCTCACCGTCCTTGATCAGCACTACCCACGGTGCTTTGACAGTGGCAACAATGGTCATGCCCTCGGTCAGGCCCAGATTTTCAAAACTGTCTCTGGTAATGACCGAGACTATTTTAAGACCAGCCCTGGTGGTCAACTCAACTTCGGTCAGGATAGTGCCGTGGCGGAGCGCACTGATCTGGCCAATAAAAATGTTTCGCGCAGAGGTTTTTACCTTGCTGGTTGTCTGAATGTAGTGATTCATAATGCGACGGGAATCAGCATCAGAAAAACTGACATAGTGCGCTGATTGGGGCTGGGGAGCTTGTCCAAGGATGGTATCAACCAAGGGCATGGGTACTCCGGCGCGCAGCAGTTCTACTGCTCTGGAGTGACGCAGAACACGAGGATTGAGCAAATCACGCGGGATGCCCGTGTCTTTGCCACGTTCAGAAAAAATCCGCCGTACATAACCTGGGTCAAGCTGAAAGATCTGGCCGCGTAACTCAACGCTCATGGGTGATTCAAAAAATAAGCGCAACAGGTCAGCGAGTTCCACGGGCAAAGGAATTTCACGCGGTGCGTCCTGGCCAATATGCACCACGTGTTTGGTCAGATCAAAATCAGATCGGTCATCAAGCTCCAACGCTTCGCCTAAACGCATGCCTGTGTGGCGCAGAAGCTGAAAAAGCAGCCACATGCGCGTGCGTGATTGGCGAGTGCGCTGGTCTTTGGCGCTTTGCACCCAGGTGTGAAATGCTTTGGCCCAGGTATCAATCTGGGCAGGCGTGAGGTATTTTACTGATTCAGGAACCTGAAAAAGACGGGTGACTTTGGGGGGCCGGAGTGTGGCCTGGGCAAGACTGCGCCGCTTGAGTTCATTCTGCGCAAGCAGCACTATCTGGCGCAGAGTGTCAGGATCAACCTCTGCAAGAGTCTGCGCAGAAGCGTGGTCAGGGGAGTGGGTACGTGGAGTATTCATGCCATATTGTGGGTGTTCATGGGCCAAGAGATCAAGACAGTCACGAATTTGGCTGATGGCGTGACTAACTTGCCTGACCAGCATGTTTGGCAGCACAAGGAAAATACTACTAACCTTAACCAGGAGATTTTTATGTTCAGATCCATGTGCGTGTTTTGTTTGGCCTTTATCCTTTCTCCGCTGCATTCTGCTGTGGCAGGTGAGCTGCTCGTTTCAGCAGCGGCCAGCTTAACCAATGCTTTTGAGGAAATGAAAGCGCCTTTTGAAAAAGCCAATCCCGGAACTACCCTGGTCTTTAATTTTGCTGCTTCAGGGCCTTTGCTGCAACAGATGATGCAGGGAGCGCCCGTTGATGTCTTTGCTTCTGCTGACCAGGAAACCATGGACAAAGCAGGAGCGCTTATTGATTCGGCAACACGGAGTGATTTTGCGGGCAATAGCCTGGTTTTGATTACTCCGCGTGCAGAAACAGGTATCACAAATGTGCAGGATTTACAGAGCGAAGCCGTTACCCGTATTGCGCTTGGTAATCCTGAATCTGTTCCGGTTGGCCGATATGCAAAGGGCGCTCTGACTGCTCTGGGCGTGTATGATACCTTGGCTCCAAAATTTGTTTTGGCCGAGAATGTCCGCCAGGCACTGGATTATGTGGTGCGGGCAGAAGTGCAGGCCGGGTTTGTCTATGCCACTGACGCAGCCGTGCAGGCGGATAAGGTCAATGTTGTGGCCGAGGTTCCAGGCCATAAGCCGATTCGCTATCCCATCGCCGTTGTGCAGGCCTCTGCACAGCGAGAGCTTGGACAAAAGTTTATTGATTATGTCCAGAGCGCAGAAGGCCAGGGCATTTTAAGCACCTTTGGCTTCAGTGCTCCATGATTTTTTTGTTGCCCAATAAAAAAGGCCTGGATTTGTATAGATCACAGGCCTTTTTTACGTGCTCCATGTGTTCAGATCATGTTTTTCCCGGCCAGAAAAGAGCGCAATGCTTCAGCATTGGCTGCTCCAAGAGGCACCAGGGGCAGGCGTAGCTCCAGTTTGATGCGTCCCATCAAGGCCAGCGCTGTTTTAACAGGGATAGGATTGGTTTCCACAAACATCATGCGCGAATAAGCGGCTAACTCAAAATGAAAGGCCTGGGCCTGAGCAATGTTGTTGGCAAACCAGGCTGAACACAGGCCGCTCATTGTATCAGGCAAAATGTTGGAAACCACAGAAATGACACCGCAGCCACCTACTGACAACAGGGGCAGCACAGTAAAATCATCGCCTGAAAGCACCTGAAAGTCAGGACCGCACAGTTCCAGCACCTGGGAAATCTGAGTCAGATCGGCAGTAGCTTCCTTGACACCCAGCACTTCGGGAATGTCTTTATTCAAGCGGGCCAGGGTGGCAGGCAGAAGATTTACACTGGTCCGGCCTGGGACATTATAGAGGATAAAGGGCATAGACACTTCAGCAGCAATACGCTTGAAGTGCTGGTACAGGCCTTCCTGGGTTGGTTTATTGTAATAAGGGGTGATGAGCAGGGCGCCATCAGCGCCAGCTTCTTTGGCGAATCGGGTCAGTTCTACGGCCTCTGCTGTATTATTGGAGCCAGCACCGGCCAGCACAGGAACACGCCCTTTCACCTGATCAACACAGATTTTAATCACCTGTTTATGTTCGTCATGGCTAATGGTCGCGGACTCGCCCGTGGTGCCACAGGGAACAACTCCATTGATTCCGCTTTCAACCTGCCATTCAATCAGGTTTCGATACGCTTCTTCGTCAACAACTCCGTTTGTAAACGGAGTGACCAGGGCCGTGAATGCTCCTTTGAATTGCATCGTGTTCCTCCCGGTAAGGGTCTTGAGGTGTGCATGGGACGCAGGCAAGGTTGCCGGGCTATTCCAGGCCAAGCGCCGTGCTGGAAAATTCTCCACGATAAATAATCTGCGCTGCGCCGCGCAGAAAAATATCCGGGCCTTCTATGCGGATCTGCAGCTGTTCTCCGCCAGACGTGGTGACGGTTACTGTTGGCTCACAGAGCTCCAGAGCATGGGCCACGGCCACTGCTGCCGCAGCGCCCGTGCCGCAGGCATAGGTCTCGTCCTCCACGCCGCGTTCATAGGTGCGCAGGCGAAGATGGGTGCGATCATCAATCTGGATAAAATTAACGTTGGTCCCTGCTGGCTGAAATATGTCATGGTAGCGCACAGCAGCGCCCAGTGCGCGGACATCCAGTGCGCTGAGCTGGTCGGTAATAAGCACTGTATGCGGCACGCCGGTGTTGGCAAAATGCGCGGTCCAGATTGTATCCGTCAGCTGTAAAGAAAAATGAAAACGCATGTCCCTGGCAGGCGTGAGCTGCACTTCTACGTAGCCTTTGTCCGGGGATACCTTGGCCCGGATTGGCCCGGCATCAGTAAGCATACTGTGCTCTGCCGGAGCCATGCCCAGCAGATGAGCCAGCAGGGTGGCACACCGTGCTCCATTGCCACACATTTCAGCCCGTGATCCATCAGCATTGAAAAAATGCCAGGCAGTGGTTCCGCGTCCGGTCTCGTCCATTTCCAGAAAAATAATGCCATCAGCGCCAATGCGAAAGGCCCTGGGGCACAGCGTGGTGGCCCAGGCAGGCATGATGTTCTGGGATATGGATTTGTCGCGGTTATCAATGACAATAAAGTCATTGCCACTGCCCTGCATTTTATAGAATTCCTGTGTTTTTCCCGGCAATAAAGACATGCAATCACCTTTGACGTATCAATTTCTGCGATTCCTAGTGCTCATATAGTGAAAAAGCAAGATATGGGCTGGTGCTCATCAATGGACCAAAGAAGATCAGCAGCACGTTGTAGCAAGACGTTGCGTGGCGCAGGGGGTACGCCACGCACAAAGGATTAGTTGCCGCCGCTGATGAGAAAGCCCTTGGTGGATGGGCCGGTTGAGGCGGATGTACCGGCGATTTTGGACAAATAGGTGTCTCCTAAGGCCTGGATGTGGTTACCTACGTTGTCAAAGTAATTCATGTGGGCCTGTTCTTCTTCAATGATGGTTTCAAAAAGCTTGGCGCTCAGAGAATCGCCGTTTTCGCGACAGACCAGTAAGAACTGGCTGTAGATATCAATGGTGTCATCTTCAAGCTTGGTATCGTAGGGGTAAATGCTGTGCACATCCTGACCTTTTTGCAGATCACCTTCATACGATGTGCAGGGTTCACCGCCCAGTTCCTTGACTCGTTCGGCAAACATCTCTGCATGGCGCATTTCATCAATGGCAATAAGTTTCATTTTTGCTGCCAATTCACCGTAATCCATATCGTCCAGGCCATAATGCTGGTTCATGTATTGGGTGATACCAAACAGTTCCATGGCGCGAGCCTCATTAAGGACATCAATTACACGGGCACGGCGTTCTTCTTTGGACAAACGTTCAGACATGGAATTCTCCTTGTGGTTTATATGTTGTTATCAAATATGGCTGTGCTCTAAATGATAGGCAAAACAGCGTCCAGCCTGGATTCTCACTTTAGTTCTTCCGTTCCTGCCTGGCAATCGTCGCTGACAATCTCAAGAAGATATGCTCCATACTCATTTTTTGCGTAGCGCTCTGCCAGGTGGCGTAATTGTTCTGCGTTGATATAGCCTTTGCGAAAGGCTATTTCTTCCAGACAGGCAACTTTAAAACCCTGACGTTCCTGAATGGCCTGCACAAAGCTGCCAGCCTGGTGCAGGGATTCGTGGGTGCCCGCATCTAGCCAGGCATATCCACGTCCGAGCAGTTCCACGTGCAGGGTACCCTGGCGCAGGTATTCACGATTAACGTCAGTGATTTCCAGCTCGCCTCTGGCTGAAGGACGCAGTTTTTTGGCAATACCCACCACTGTGTTGTCGTAAAAATAAATGCCGGGCACGGCA
Organism: Desulfovibrionales bacterium; assembly: GCA_012727515.1. Lineage (GTDB taxonomy): Bacteria > Desulfobacterota > Desulfovibrionia > Desulfovibrionales > Desulfomicrobiaceae > Desulfomicrobium. The sequence continues at coordinate 803 of JAAYGZ010000401.1, read as the reverse complement.
TATTTGGATTTTGGGCGCTGAGGCTTTTCCTCAATACTGATCACTGTGCCCTTGGCATCAAACTCCACCACGCCGTAGCGCTCAGGGTCCCTGACCGGGTAGCCAAAAATAATACTTCCCTGGGTCAGAGCCATGCAGCGCGTCAGAATCTGCGACAAACCAACACCATAGATGATGTTGTCTCCCAGCACCAGGCAGACATTATCCTGCGCAATAAATTCTTCGCCCAGGATAAATGCCTGGGCCAGGCCATCGGGCGAAGGCTGGACCTTGTACGAGAACTGCACGCCAAGGTCTGCTCCAGATCCAAGTAATGACTGAAATCGCGGCAGATCGTCAGGAGTAGAAATGATGAGAATGTCTGTAATGCCTGCCAATAATAACACTGATAAGGGATAATAAATCATGGGCTTGTCATAAACAGGCAGAAGCTGTTTGCTGGTCGCCACTGTCAGTGGATAGAGGCGGGTGCCAGAGCCGCCCGCAAGGATGATGCCTTTCATGGATACGTCCTTGGTTAGGGTGGAAAAAATCTCTGCTTTAGTATGTACGTTGGCTACGCCATAAAGTCAAAGATATTGCCATGTTTATCCATACTCATGTTCATGGATGGCAGGCTTTGGTCACGGATACGCGCTGCCTGCGTGTAGTACATGCGTCCGAACCATGTACTACTGTGTGCTTGGGTGTGACTGACGTTGTTGTGGACAAAGTTGTTGTAAATATACCGTATTATTTTTATCTGATGATACAAATTTTTTAATTCAGCCAATGAACAGACCTGATTTGGGCATATTGTGCAG
>JAAYGZ010000400.1 GCA_012727515.1 Desulfovibrionales bacterium | reverse complement strand
TCTTCTGAAATGTTCTCTCTTTTGTAGTGGCAATCCATAGCTGTGGGAGTTTAGGCTGGCTCGTGGTTATCCCAGAAAATTCCGGATTGTCTGTGCAGATTTCAGAGTGTTGTTGACCACAGCAGGGCGTTTTTCTGAATGGCCATATTCATTTCCGGTTGCAGGAACTCTTTTGTATCCTCAGTAAAGGGAATGTAATCCAGAGTAGCTGAGAGAGGTGCAAGTCGGCCATGGTGAATCTTTGGAAAAAGGAGTTTCGGGGTTGGGGCCAGTTTGCCTAAAAGAACAGGCACTGCGTCCATGCCCTCTTCTTTGGGCAGGGTGACAGGGTGGAGTGGCACGCGGGGCAGGGTGTCCCTGGGCGATATGCTGGGCTGATACAGACTGACCTGGGCGCTTAAACGCAAAAACAATGCTGGCTGAATTTTAAACGCCGGAACGCGGAACGAAAAGGGCGTTGACTCCATCCAGGGCTGGATAACACGGGGCAGATAGGTCAGGCGAATCAGGTCTGCCCAGGTGTCCAGCTTAAATCCAGTGGCTTTGAAGCGCAGATTCCAAAAGGGCAGGTAGCGCGTGGGAGTGACCTTGCTTTCCAGAAAACGAACTTCCACAGCTGTGCAGCCGTGAGGCTGAGCCTCCCAGACTGTGTCACAATGCAGGCAGGCCTGGACCAGACTTTTTGTGTCTCCTTGCAGATCCCAGCCACAGCGGGGGCACAGGGTGGAAATAAAATGAAGTGCTGCCTCGCTGGAACACAGATCTGCTTCAGCAATACAGGCAGGGCCAAGCAGGGCACCTGTCAGGCCATCTGTTATTTCCTGATCCTGAAAAACAGGAAGAAAAACCAAAGAAAGAGCATCGCCCACACATGATGTGAGCTTGGGGCCATGAACCGGGCGCAGGCCAGGCACTGCGTTCAGCAGTTTTTTCTTGAACACTGTGCTGGGAAAACCTGGTCGCAAAAAATATCCGGGTGTTTCGGGTTCAACAAAATGCAGGCGCAGGGCCTGACTGCGCAGCCCTAATGAGGGAGGCAGGCAGGGGCTGGTGCTGGCCAACAGGCTTGAATCAAGAATTTTATGCTGCATGGATTCAGAGTCCAGCACATAGGCCGTGCCGCGCAAGCGCCAGTACGGAACATAGATCAGCGTGCCAGGGGCGTGTATGCGTGGTTTGATGTAATACTGCAACGGGCCATGGGCGTGGATAAAAAGACGCACTGCGCAGAACGGACAGGCAAAGACGCGCTCTGTTTCTTCCAGCTCCACAGGCGCACCACACTGGGGGCACTGATGGTTCAGGCTGAGGGTGCTCACTGGCTCATGCGCTCCCCGCAATGAATACAAAAGAGCGCACTGGCCAGGTTTTCCTGAGCGCATTGAGGACAGGCGCGTACTTTTTGTGCTGGGCCAACAGGAGTGCCGCATTGAGGGCAGAATTTTGTGCCAGGACCAATGTTTTTTCCGCACGCGGCGCACTGGGCAAAGACCAGAAGCTGGTGCCCACAGGCCGCACAAAAACGGTCCTGCTCGCCAATGGGCTGCTGACATTCCGGACAGTGCAGGGCTGGGGCCTGACGTGGCTGGCCTGCTGTGTTTTGCGCCAGTTGCATGGTCTGGGCCATAAGAGCAGGCATCATAAAACCAACGCCCATGCCCATGGCATCACCAACTGTGCCGGTGTTTTGGGCCGCTCGTTCCATGGCTGCCGCAGCCTTGAGCTGCATGTACTTGTTCATGTCCACCAGCAGATTCAGCTTGGTCTTGTCGTCAATAGCCTGCTGAACTTCAGGGGGCGGGGTAATGGAATTAATATAGAGCTGGTTTAAGGACAGGCCAAAACGCAGGAAATCTTTGTGCAATCGCTCCTGAAGCCCGGCTGACCATTCATCATACTGGCTGGGCAGGTTAAGAAGCGTGTCCATGTTTTCGCCCAGGTAATCATTAAAGCGGGAAACAATGACCTTGCCCAGATAGTCGGTCAGCTCAGTCACGGAAAATGAGGCCATGGTGCCGACCAGGGAGTTGATAAAAAGAAGTGGCTGGGTGACCTGAATATTGAACATGCCATAGGCACGCAGGCGGATGAGGCCCAGTTCAGCGTCCTTGAATGCCACTGGCTCACGGGTGCCCCATTTGAGGTTGGCAAAGACCTTGGTGTTGATCAGGTAGGTTTCTGCGCGCAACGGGCTGTTCAAGGCCCAGGGCAGGCCCATTATTTTATTGAGGATAGGAATGTTGGCGGTTTTAAGTGTGTGTCGGCCAGGGCCAAAAACATGCACTGCCTTGCCGCTGTAGAAAAATACTCCGGCCTGGGATTCACGCACTATCATCTGCGCCCCGAATTTGATTTCACCCGAACCTTTTTCCGGGAAGCGATGGGCTACTTCCTGCCCGGATTCATCAAACCACTCAATAAGTTCTAAGAAAAAAATATTGTCAGTGCCCATGGAGCCTCCCGTGGTTGTGCAGTGTTCCCCGGCGCATAAGATGATTTTCTTGCAATTACAACACGGGCTTCGTAGGAACAGGCTGCAGATTTTATTGGGGAGGATGTCCATGAGCAAAGCAAAAGAAGTCATGAATGCCCATGATATTGAGCGCACCCTGGAGCGTTTGGCCTGTCAGATTCTGGAACAGATATCTGATCCGACTGCAATGGCTCTTATCGGCATTCAGCGCCGAGGGGCTGACCTGGCCTGTCGCTTGAGCCAGATGCTGGTCCAGCGCCTGGGCCAGGCAGTGGACTGTGGCGAGCTGGATATCAATCTGTACCGGGATGACTGGACAACGATTGACGCCACGCCACAAATAAATACCACAAACATAAATTTTCCTGTGACCGAGAAAACCATTGTTGTCATTGATGACGTGCTTTTTACCGGGCGCACTGTGCGCTGTGCCCTGGAAGCAATTTTGGATTTCGGACGGCCCAAAGCGGTTAAACTTTTGGTCCTGGTAGATCGCGGGCACAGGGAATTGCCCATTCAGGCTGATTTTGTCGGCAAGCAGATTGTCACTGATCCTGGCGAGCATGTGTATGTGTTTTTGCAGGAGCGCGATGGTCAGGACCGCGTGGTGGTGGAATAGGTGCTGGACAACCTGTATGCAGCGCCTTTTAATCTGGCCCTGGGTATTTTTTTGCTGGGCTGCGTGGTGCTGGACCTGCTGTTTGGTGATCCAAAGGATTGGCCCCATCCTGTTCGTCTGATCGGGGCTGGTCTGAATGCTCTGGAAGGCTGGGGACGCGGGTTTCTGCTTGGCCCATTTTTGGGCGGGGCCGCAAGTGTTCTTGGAATAACCATGCTGACAGGGCTGGTGGCGTGGTGGCTTACTGCCCTGCCCCTGATTGGCGAATTGCTGGCTCTGTATCTGGGCTATGCAGGGCTTGCTTTGGGTTGTCTTGTCCGGGAGACTGCGGCGGTGACCAGGCTTTTGGAACACAACAAGCTGGATCAGGCGCGAACGCTGCTGGCTGGTCTGGTCAGTCGGGATACAACTCACATGGACCGCAACGAAATGTACCGGGCAGTGGGGGAGACTCTGGCTGAAAATTTTAATGACGGGTTTGTGGCTCCATTTTTTTATCTGGCTTTTTT
>JAAYGZ010000399.1 GCA_012727515.1 Desulfovibrionales bacterium | reverse complement strand
TCGGCATTCAGCACTGGTCTGGCTTCAAGGGCTTCCAGACGGGCCAGGGCTGTAGCAAGCTGTTCGCGCAGAGCGTCCACATCTTCCGGGCTGGCCACGGGCTGGGCATGGGCCTGGTCCAGACGTTCTGCCAGATTGGCGCTATCCTGGCGTAATATATCCAGGGCAGCGTCCTGTTGTGCTGTAAAGGTTGACATGAGGCTGGCGCTGAGCTCCTCGGCATTAAGCACTGGTCTGTCTTCAAGGGCTTCCAGACGGGCCAGGGCTGTAGCAAGCTGTTCGCGCAGGGCGTCCACATCTTCCGGGCTGGGCACAGGCTGGGCATGGGCCTGGTCCAGGCGCTCTGCCAGATTAGCGCTATCCTGGCGCACTATATCCAGGGCAGCGTCCTGTTGTGCTGTAAAGGTTGACATGAGGCTGGCGCTGAGTTCTTCGGCACTGAGCACTGGTCTGGCTTCAAGGGCTTCCAGACGGGCCAGGGCTGTCGCAAGCTGTTCGCGCAGGGAGTCCACATCTTCCGGGCTGGCCACGGGCTGGGCTGGCTGATCTTTCCAGACTTCCAGGGCATCAACACGGCTGCTCAGGTGGTCCATCTCCAGGGACATTCGCGCCACAGCCTGCTGGTCTGCATTTACTGTTGCCGTGTCTGTCACTGTCTGTTCGACGTTTGTCTGCGGCTCGGCGCTGCGCGCTGCTTCCTGGGCTGTTGGCGGTGCAGTCTGGTGCGGTGCATCAACCAGGCCGGGCAGGTCCAGATCATTGCTGATCTCTTCAATGAGCATATCTTTGACAGGTGCTAAATCAGCGTCTGCGTCCTGCAAAGCAGGGCCGGATTTATCTGGCTCAGGCAGGGTCAGATTTTCAGCATTTTCCGCTGCGTGCAGTTCGTTTGCAGGTGCAGGAGCACTTGGCAGATCAACGGATTCGTCCAGGCCGGTGAGGTGCAGGTCTAAGTCCAGATCATCTGCGCTCAGTGCTGCAGCTGCGGGTTCTTTTGTGTCAGCGTCCAATGCACTCTCTGCTGAAATGTCTGCCGAAATATCTGTTGGAATATCTGGCGCAGCATCTGGTGCAGTAGCTGGGCTCTGGGGCATGGGTTCTGGCTCTGGCCCATCGCCTAACAGCAGTGCGTCCAGGGCGTTTTCTTCTGTCAGGTCATTGGATGAGGTCTTAAGAGCGTCAAAAAGCTCATCCAACTCAGAGAGATCAACTTCTGATCCCGGCACTGGCATGGTCTCTGCCTGCGAAATATCCTGGTCAGCAGGGGCAGTTTGTGGGGTCTGAGCTGGATCTGTGGCAAAAAGCGCGTCCAGATCAAAGTCATCATCAGGGTCCAGGCTGGAGGTTTCTGTGGGCACAATGTCATTGAGCAAGGCGTCCAGTTCATTGTCCAGACTTTTGGCGTCCACAGCCTTTTCTGGCGAGGCTGCATGGGGTGTAGGCAGCGTACCTTCTTCGATGATGTCAGTCAGTTCAATAATGTCGTCGATCTCATCGACAGGCTGGTGTGGCGTAGTCATGATAGTGATCCTTTCCTGGCGGTTGGAGTAGGAGTGATAGGGCTGGAACGCAGAGCACGGATGCGTGACCAGCACATCAGAGCAGCAAACTGGTGTGCTCGTAGCGGATTTTGCCACGAAAAAAAAGCCCCTCCAACAGAACTATGTAAGAGGGGCAAACCAAAGGCCGACCTTTGCTTGTGCTTAAACTAAAAAATTCAGAATGCGATTGGTTTTACTTGGTGTGACACTTGCCACAGGCTGTAGGACCAGTGGGCTTGCTATCCTTTTTCAGCGCCTTGTGGCACTCAATGCACTGATCATGGAAGGCATTTTCCACCAGCTTGATATCCTTAGCATTTTCCTTGCTTCTGGCTTCCAGAGAATCGTGACAGCCAGAAGAGGTACACAGCTTAATGGCGCCGCCATCAGCTTCCATGGTGTGGTGACACTCAGCACAGTCCACAGAGGCGTGCTTGGAATGGGGGAAAGGAACTGCCTTTTGCAACGGGGCGGGCTTGCCATCTTTTTCTTTGGTTTTCATGCCTTCAGGGGCTTTAATAACCAGATCATCGCCAGGAGCATCAGCAGCACAGATCATCTGGGCAGCAACCAGGGTCAGGAATGCAGCACAGAGCAGGCTGAGCAACAGTGATTTTTTCATCCTCTTTCTACCTCCAGAGAGAAAGTTACAGAAAGCACAAGCTGGTTTGTCTATACCGATGTTGCGGGCATTCAGTCAAGGATGCGGGCAACAATGTACCGGAAGTTCATCGTCCTTTTTTATCACGAAAAGCGCACGGCTCTGGCAGCTTCCAGGGTGCGTTCAAAATCAGCGTCAGTATGCGCAAAGGACGTAAAGGCGCACTCATAGCCAGATGGTGCAAGATAAATGCCGCGTTCTCGCATCTGGGTGTAAAACTGGATAAAAAGGTCGGCATCCGAGGTCTGGGCCGTGGGAAAATCTGTCACTGCTGTTTCAGTAAAAAAGATAGTGAAAAGGGAGGCAATGTGATTGCGCCAGACCGGAACGCCTTTGGCCCGTAAAATATTTTCCAGTTCTTTGGAAAATTCTGCTGTGCGCTGAGCCAAGACATCATATTTTTGTGTGGCCAGGGTCTGCACCGTGGCCAGACCAGCAGCCATGGCCAGTGGATTGCCCGACAACGTTCCGGCCTGGTACACAGTGCCTTTGGGAGCGATGTATTCCATGATTTCTTTTTTGCCGCCATAGGCGCCCACGGGCAAGCCGCCACCAATAATTTTGCCCAGGCAAGTCAGATCTGGGTCAATGCCAAAAGCAGCCTGTGCTCCGCCAAAGGCCACACGAAAGCCAGTAATCACCTCGTCAAAAATAAGAAGTGCCCCGTGAGCACGGGTTATTTCGCGCAGGCCCTGCAAAAAACCAGGTTGTGGCAGCACCAGGCCCATATTACCGGCCACTGGTTCTACAATTACTGCCGCAATATCTGCGCCATGAGCGTCAAAAACAGCGCGCACTCCGTTCAGGTCATTATAGTGGGCCAGGTGTGTGTGCTTGACCACGTCCTGAGGAACGCCTGGCGTGCCCGGTATGGACTGGGTGGCTACTCCTGAACCAGCACTGGCCAGAAATGCATCAGCATGGCCATGATATCCGCCATGAAATTTCAGAACACCGTTGCGACCTGTGTAGCCACGGGCCAGGCGCAGGGCGCTCATGGTGGCTTCTGTGCCAGAACTGACCATGCGTACCATTTCAATGCCCGGCACCGCATCAATCACGGCCTGGGCCAGTTCAACTTCCAGGCGGCACGGAGCGCCGAAACTGGTGCCTTTGGCCGCAGTATCGGCAATAGCCTGGGCCACAACCGGGTGATTGTGGCCTAAAAGCATTGGTCCCCACGACATGACATAATCAATATACTGCTGCCCATCTTCTGTGGTCAGGGCGCTGCCGTTGGCTGATGCAATAAAAAGCGGCTCAGCATGGACACTTTTACAGGCCCGAACCGGGCTATTGACACCGCCGGGAATCAGCGTTTCCGCGCGGCGGAACAAATCGTGAGAAGAAGTCATGGCTGTCTCCTTAAAAATAGCGCATGGATGTTTTTTTCAGCTCTTTCAGGCTGAAAAGAATATCATATTGAGTTACTCCGGTCTGTTTAATCAGTTCCTGCACAACGTGCATACAGTCGTCCTGATTGCGACCATGAATCATGGTGTAGATATTATAGGGCCAGTCCATGCAATTACGACGTAAATAACAGTGTGAAATTTCAGGCCGTGCAGCCATGATCTGGCCTGCCTCGTCCACATCCATGCCTTCTTCCACATACCAGGCCACCATGGCGTTAAAGCTGTATCCAGCTTGCTGGTGACGCAAGGTAGCGCCAAAACGACGAATCTGTCCGCCTGTTTTAAGCGTGCGCAAGAGGTTTAAGACCACGTCTTCGGTTGTTCCGGTCAGGGCGGCAATATCAGCATAGGGCGTGGCGCTGTCAGGCAGCGTGTCCTGAACAATGCGCAGGATGTGACGTTCCTCAGAAGTAAAATGCACAGCATATCCTTGGGCTAAACGTGAACAAATGTGGCCAGCTCCTAGCTGTTTCAGCCCGGCCTGACAAGCTGGGGCAGGGCCAGCAAAATTGTAGCAACAATTTTAAAACGCGCTGGTTTATTCCCTACAGAATGGAAATAAGCATTTTGGTGCCAACCAGAAAAAGAATGATTGCAAAGACCCGCTTGAGCTTATCCACTGGCAGGCTGTGGGCCAGGCGCACGCCAAGCGGCGCAGTAAGCACACTCATCACTGCAACGCTGACAAGGGCTATCAGGGATACATAACCCAGGGAATAGGGCGGAAGATTGTCCACGCCCCAGCCATTAAAAATATAGCCCACGGTTCCGGCAATGGCGATGGGAAAGCCAATTGCTGCCGAGGTGCCAATGGCCCGGTGAATGG
>JAAYGZ010000398.1 GCA_012727515.1 Desulfovibrionales bacterium | reverse complement strand
GCGTTCAAGCTCCTGCACTGATTCCACATTAAACATGAGAATATCAGCCAGCAATGCTTCGCGGATTTCAATGTCTTTTTTACCCACTCCGGAATAGACGATTTTTTTCCGATCCACTCCAGCCCGCAGGGCGCGAAACAGTTCGCCACCAGAGACGATATCTGTTCCAGCTCCTTGTTCAGCCAGGAGCTTTAAGAAACTTAAATTGGAGTTGGCCTTTACTGAATAGCACGTCAGGTGCGGCATACCGGAAAAGGCCGAATCAAAGGCTGTAAAATGCCGTTTTATAGTTGAGGCAGAGTAAATATACAGCGGCGTGCCATATTCGTGCACCAAATCGGCAACAGCAATGTCTTCAGCAAATAACTGACCGCCTTTATAGTCAAAATAATGCATATGAAACTCCGGAAAGAGAATTTACTGGGTTATGGGATCAAGGGTGAGCACACTGGAAACCCCTGGATCAACAATATCAAGGCGGTTGTCAGCACTCACGCGCAAACGGATTGGATCGTCTGGAAGCTGCGGGCACAAGGTAAGCACAAAATTGTTTTCCATGCGCAGCACAGACTTGCTGAATGGTTGCAGGGTGTAGGTGCTGGTAGGGACAAAAGGGCAGGTCGGGCATCCACCTTGCTCCAGCTCTATGACAAAAAATTCAAGATTATGCAGGTTGCCCCCCAGCTTTACATTGAGCAGGATACAGTTCCCGTCACGGCGGGCTTCAAGATGGTCTATGAATAATTTTTCCTCAGCAGCAATGGGCTGCGGCCAGTCTTTTTTCCCGCAGGCCAGGGCCAGGGCCAGAGCAGTGTACAGAATACATATTTTTATTGTGCTCATATCTGATTTTTCCATTCATGCAGCATGGTCAGGGCATCCATGGGAGAGAGTTCATTTATATTCAGAGTTCGCAGGGCCGTAAGTACGGGGTGCTCTGGTGCTGGCTGATCCTCCGGAGCAGCCGGGCTCAACCCTGGCAGGGATTGACACTGGGTAATCAGGGCGCGGCGATCTCTGCCTGAAGGGGCGCTTCGTTCCAGTAAGGCCAGAATTTCCTTGGCTCTGGCCACAACAGCAGCAGGAACCCCGGCCAGGCGAGCCACCTCAATGCCATAACTGCGATCAGAGGGGCCAGGCAGCAAGCGGCGAAGAAAAACAATGTCCCCTTTCCATTCTCGAATGGCAATGGTGAAATTGCGCACCCCTGACCATTGTTCTTCCAGGGCTGTGAGCTCATGGTAGTGGGTGGCAAAAAGGGTGCGGATTCCGCCATGACGTTTGGCAAGTTCTTCTGCCACGGCCCAGGCCAGAGAAAGACCATCAAACGTGCTGGTGCCGCGCCCGATCTCATCTAAAATAATAAGGGAGCGTTTGCTGGCCTGGCGTAAAATACGCGCTGTTTCCGTCATTTCCACCATAAAGGTAGATTGGCCCATGGCCAGATTATCTGACGCTCCGACTCTGGAAAAAATACGGTCACAAATGCCGATACGGGCAGTTGTGGCTGGAACAAAGCTGCCCATTTGCGCCATGATGCAGATCAGGGCTGCCTGGCGCAGGATTGTGGAT
>JAAYGZ010000397.1 GCA_012727515.1 Desulfovibrionales bacterium | reverse complement strand
GGGCGGACGGGTGCAGAACTATTGCTCAGATCAGACCCGGACCTGGTGGGCTGGAACTGCGCCTGCTGACACATTTACGCGCACCCTGGAACTGGTGCAGGCTGCGCAGGAACTGGCCATTGCGCGGGTTGCGCCAGGGGTCAGCACAGCAGAACTCTATGACCTGGCCATGAATTTTTTTCGTGCCCATGATGTGGGCGCGTATTTTACCCATTCCCTGGGGCACGGCATTGGTCTGGAAACACATGAAGCTCCTGGCGTTGGCCCGCATCGCCCAAGTGTTTTACAGCCTGGCATGGTCATCACCATTGAGCCTGGCCTGTATTATCCGGCCTGGGGCGGAGTGCGCTGGGAATATATGGTGCTGGTTACAGACAATGGTCATGAAGTCTTATAGCCGCATCCTCTACGCAGAGGTTCCCAGAGAGCGCATTGCGCTCTTTCGTTTTCTACTCGAAGCCTACGACAACCTGGCCCTAATGAGCGTGGTGGATCGCTACCGCGCCGTGATCAAAATCCGCTGCACAGATGCAGGCCTTAATACAGTGCGCAACGTGCTCCACGCAGAAGGCGCGAAAATAATAGAACTGGACAAAAGGCCCTCAGGAAAAGAGAAGCACATAAATGCAGTTGTGCCAGGTTAGGTTGAATTCATCGAACCCCTGATCAGGATGCGGCCTGTCACATATTCATGGTGAACGGAATAAAGCAGCACTTGCCTGGATATGACGAGATAAAAAAATGAATGGAGCAGAACACCAGATCGAACTTGATTTGATCGCCAAGCTCGGCGACCTCAAGTACACCTATCGTCCTGATATCCGCGACCGCGCTGCGCTGGAAGCCAACTTTCGCGCCAGATTCGAGGCACTCAACCGCGTGCGCCTGACCGACAGTGAGTTCCAGCGCCTCTTAGGCAGCATCATCACGCCTGATGTTTACAACGCAGCCCAGACGCTGCGCAACATCAACAGCTTTGAGCGCGACGACGGTACGCCGCTGAACTACACCCTGGTCAATATCCGCGACTGGTGCAAGAACGACTTTGAGGTCATCAACCAGCTACGCATCAACACCGACAACAGCCACCACCGCTACGATGTGATGCTGCTCATCAATGGCGTGCCAGTGGTGCAAATTGAGTTAAAGACCCTGGCCGTCAGCCCGCGCCGGGCCATGCAGCAGATCGTCGATTACAAGAATGATCCTGGTAACGGCTACGGCAAGACGTTGCTCTCTTTCATCCAACTTTTCATTGTCAGCAACCGCACCGATACCTGGTATTTTGCCAACAACAACGCGCGGCACTTCAGTTTCAACGCTGACGAGTGCTTTTTGCCGATCTATCAGTGGGCAAGCGAAGAGAATAAGAAAATCACCCAGCTCGACAGCTTTGCTGAAAAATTTCTGGCCAAGTGTACCTTGGGTCAGATGATCAGCCACTACATGGTGCTGGTGGCCAGCGAGCAAAAGCTGATGATGATGCGTCCATACCAGATCTATGCCGTCAAAGCCATCGTCGAATGCATCCACCAGGACTGTGGCAACGGCTACATCTGGCATACCACTGGCTCGGGCAAAACGCTGACCTCCTTCAAGGCATCCACCCTGCTCAAGGATAACCCGAACATCGACAAATGCCTGTTCGTGGTCGATCGCAAAGATCTGGACCGCCAGACCCGTGAGGAATTCAACCGTTTCCAGGAAGGCTGCGTTGAGGAAAACACCAATACCGAAACGCTGGTGCGCCGCCTGCTGTCGGACGACTATGCCGACAAGGTCATCGTCACCACTATCCAGAAGCTGGGCCTGGCTCTGGATGGAGCCAACAAGCGCAACTACAAGGAACGGCTGGAGCCATTACGCAACCAACGCATGGTGTTCATCTTTGACGAATGCCACCGTTCGCAGTTTGGCGAGAACCACAAAGCAATTAAGGAGTTCTTCCCCAATGCCCAGCTTTTTGGCTTCACCGGAACGCCTATTTTTGAGCAGAACGCCAGCTATCAGCAGATAGAAGGCCAACAGGCCAGCTATCGCACCACCGACGACCTGTTCCAGCGCTGCCTGCACCAGTACACCATCACTCACGCCATTGAAGAGCGTAATGTCCTGCGCTTCCACGTGGATTACTTCAAGCCAGAAACAACCCCCTCCCCCCTGGCGGGGTACTCCCCCTTGCCAGGGGGAGAGTTGAAAGTCCCCTCCTGCGAAGGAGGGGTGCCCCGAAGGGGCGGGGTGGTTGGGGTTGTAGCCAAAGCCAAGGTTATTGAAACCATCCTTGCCAAGCATAACGCTGCGACCAATGGCCGCAAATTCAATGCAGTGCTGGCAACAGCCAGCATCAACGACGCCATTGAATATTTTGAGCTGTTTGCCAACATTCAGAAGCAAAAATCCGAGCAAGACCCGGAGTTCCGCCCACTAAATGTCGCCTGCGTGTTCTCTCCACCCGCCGAAGGCAACAAGGACGTGC
>JAAYGZ010000396.1 GCA_012727515.1 Desulfovibrionales bacterium | reverse complement strand
GCCCTGGCCTATTATGACGGATACCGGACAGCCCGATTGCCTGCCAATCTCTTGCAGGCGCAGCGTGATTTTTTTGGAGCCCATACCTACGAACGCATAGACCGGCCTCGTGGAGAACGCTTTCATACCAACTGGACCGGACACGGGGGCAGCACAGCCTCAACAGCCTATGATGCATAACGTACTTTAAGGATTACGATGCGCTGGCCCTGACGCCTTTTTTCTTGACTCCCGATAAAAAAAAGTAAACGAATACTTACCTACGGGAGGTTTTATGGCTCGCCCCAACACAAAACGAGAACATATCGAAGAAGCTGCTATCCGCCTTTTTGCCACCAAGGGCCTGGCGCGGACAACCATCAAAGATATTGCCACAGCAGCCGGGGTCACAGAAGGTGCCCTCTATCGTCACTACCCAGGCAAGGAAGAAATGGCCTGGAAACTCTACAACCGCGAACTTGATATATTTACCCGCATTATTTCAGATATTCTTCTGGACCAGCGCCTGGAATTTCAGATTCGCCTGACCCTGGCGATCCGCGCCATATATGATTATTACCACGCCAACACAGAAAAATTCGCTTTTATTCTGCTCACCCAGCACGGTTTTCCTGAAGATACGCTGCCCCATGGAGTGCTTGATCCCATGGACATGGCTGTTCATTTTGTTGGCCAGGCCATTGGTGAAGGCGAAATTTCCCCGTGCGACGCAGAACTGCACGCGGCCCTGCTCATGGGCGCTATTTTACAACCCCTGGTCATGCACCGCTATGGTCGTCTGGAACTTGGCCCTGATACCTATTGCCAGGTTGCTGTGGCCTGTCTGCGTGTTCTGGGCGCAAAACAATAATCTTTGTGAGCACTTCTCTCACCCGCAGCCCTGGATTCTGGCCCTATATCAGTGTGGCTCTCATCAACGCCATGCTTGATCTTGGACACAAGATCGTTATCCAGAATACCATATTCAAATGCTACAGCGGAACAACGCAAATCTGCCTGACAGCTCTGATTAATGCCTGTATTCTTCTGCCCTTTATTCTGTTTTTCACTCCAGCAGGATTTCTGGCAGACCGCTTTTCCAAACATCTGGTCATTCGCTATACTGCGGCCTTTGCTCTGCCCATTACCGTGCTCATTTATCTTGGCTATCTGGCTGGGCAATTTGCCATCTCTTTTACGCTGACTTTGATCCTGGCTGCCCAATCAGCCTTTTATTCGCCGGCCAAATACGGATACATTAAAGAACTGGCCGGAGAAAAAAATCTGGGCCAGGCCAATGGCATTGTGCAGGCTGTGACCATTATTGCCATTCTTCTGGGCGGAGTTGTTTTTTCTGTTATCTTTGAAGCCCTGATCGGCCCTGCCCAGAGCAAAGAAGATATTTTACGCGCCATTGCGCCATGCGGGCTTTTTCTTATGGTCGGCGCGGCTCTGCAAACAGCCCTGGCCCTGCGCATTCCTTCCCGCAGACCAGGTGATGCGTCCTTGCGCCTTGAGCCACGCATTTATCTGCGCGGCGGCTATATGCTACGCACCCTGCGCACTATCCGTGCCCATCCGGTTATCTGGCGTTCTGTCCTCGGGTTGACCATGTTCTGGGCAGTGAATCAGGTTCTTTTTGCCGCCTTTGGCGCTCACATAAAAGACATGGCCGGGGTTACATCCACGGTTATTGCTCAAGGTCTGCTTGCCCTTGGCGGACTGGGTATTATTGCCGGCTCCCTGACAGCCGGGCGCTTGTCACGCACTGGCATTGAAGCAGGCCTTGTTCCCTGTAGCGCCCTTGGCATGACTGTATGCCTGACCCTTATTCCGCATGTTGCCCATATTCCTGGCCTGGCCCTGCTGCTCACTGTGTATGGTTTTTTTGGCGGCGCCTTTGTTGTGCCCCTGAATGCCCTGATTCAGCTTCACGCCAAAGACACTGATCTGGGGTCAATTCTGGCTGGAAATAATTTCATGCAGAATATCGGCATGTTATTTTTTCTTTTGCTTACAG
>JAAYGZ010000395.1 GCA_012727515.1 Desulfovibrionales bacterium | reverse complement strand
GCCATCTAAGGCCAGGCCAATGACCGGGCCGGTTTCTTTATTTTCTGCCAACACTGCGTGGATATGCGCCACATGATGCTGCACAGCCAAGGTGTCTAAGCCAGATTCGCGGGCAAAGCGTGTGCTCAGATAATCAGGATGCAGGTCATGGGCCACAAGCTGGGGCGTAACGCGCAAAATATCGCACAGATGGGCGGCAATTTCCTGGAAAAATGTATAGGTGCCCAGGTTTTCCAGGTCTCCGATATGCTGGGACACAAAGGCCTGGGAGCCTTTTGTCAGGCAGAGGGTGTTTTTTAAAAGCGGACCAACGCCTAAAATGGTTGGGCCATCCAGGGCCAGGTCAATGGGGGACGGTGTATAGCCCCTGGCCCGGCGAATAAAGTGCGTTCTGTCATCTATGCAGCGCAGCACAGAATCATCGCAGCGGATAAGAATATCCCGGTCATGAAGTACAAATGCGTCAGCAATGCCTGATAAACGGCTCAGTGCCTCACGGTTGCCCAGGCAGATGGGGTCAGCGCTGATGTTGCCGGAGGTCATGACCAGGGCAGGAGTGGTCGGGGCAAGAGCGTGTAAAAGATCAAAAAGCACATGGTGCAAAGGGGTATAGGGGAGCATAAGCCCCAGCAGGTCTGTGTCTGGCGACAAATCAGGAGCAAGGCCGTGTCCGGCTCGTGCACGCAGCAGAACAATGGGCCGTTCGCGGCTGGTCAGCAGTTCGCGTTCGGTATCAGCAATATACGCCACTTGCCTGGCGCTTTCCAGGTCGCGGACCATAATGGCCAGGGGTTTGTCCTGGCGGTGTTTGCGCTGGCGCAGTGTGTGCACTGTGGCGGCATTGCGGGCATCACAGACCAGATGAAAACCGCCCAGGCCCTTCATGGCCAGGATTTGGCCCTGGATAAGTATGTGGGCAGTGCGCTCCAGGGCCTCACGGTGTTCTGCCAGGGTCTGGCCTTGGGCGTCTGTGAGCCAGACTTTGGGGCCGCAGACAGGGCAGGCATTGGGCTGGGCGTGGAAACGCCGGTCCAGCGGGTTGGTGTACTCGGCCTGACAGTGTGGGCACAGGGGAAAGCAGCTCATGGATGTGCTGGCCCGGTCATAGGGAATGGAGCGGGTAATGGTGTAGCGCGGGCCGCAATTGGTGCAATTGGTGAACGGATAGGCAAAACGGCGGTTGTGCGGATCGCGGATGTCAGCCAGGCAGTCTGCGCAGGTGGATACGTCCGGGCTGATCAGAACATGATGCCCCAAGCCGCCCGTGCTTGCGCCAATGCAAAAGCCTGATTCATTGTTCACCACATCAAGAGCCTGGCGGGTCCAGGACACAATGCGGGCCAAGGGGGGAAGCTGGGCGGTAAAGAGTGCTTCAAACTGCTCCAGCCTGGTTGGATCGCCCTGAATTTCAATGCACACGCCTGCTGCAGAATTGCTGATCATGCCTGTGATCTGTGCGGTATGCGCTGCTTTGTACACAAAAGGACGAAAGCCAACGCCCTGCACGCCGCCAGTAATGATCCATTGCCAGCGCTGTACGGACTGCTGCTCGTGAGCAAAAGGGGCGGGAGATATATGCGTGTTGTCTGTCTTCATGGGGTTTCTGTCCGGAAAGCTCCCTACCGCGAGGGTCCGGGGACTGCAACCCGTGAGTCTGAGAACAGGCCAGGGTCACCATCCAGCAAAAGGGTGGATGGTTTATGGCTGATGGAGAATTGAAAATTAATAATTCTTCATTCTCCATTCTTAATTAAACCCTGTGCAGCAGAGCGAAGCAATCTTGGTGGATATGGCAGATTGGCAGGGGAGATGCACCCTGGCAGGTACAGGTCCATGTCGGGCTTGCCCCTCCTTGCAATGAACAGAATAACCTGCGCTTCCTTGCTTGCTCTTTATTTCCTTCCATACTCGCTCCACCTGAGAGAGGCACTGATTAAATCAGTCATTGCGAGGAGCGTAGCGACGCGGCAATCTATAACTTATTGCTAAATCAATAGTTTTGGATTGCTTCACTTCGTTCGCAATGACGAATTTCGGCTTAATCAGCATATCCT
>JAAYGZ010000394.1 GCA_012727515.1 Desulfovibrionales bacterium | reverse complement strand
TTACGCGAGCTGAAGACCTGGACAGCACGCTGAGAGCAGCCTTTGCCTGTCCCGGCCCGGTTATTGTTGATGTGCATGTGGAACCTGAAGAAAATGTCGCACCTATGGTTCCGGCCGGGGCTGCGTTGTCTGAAATGCTGTTGGTGTAAGGAGGTTCTATGCGACACATTCTTTCTATCCTGGTGGAGAACGAGCCTGGAGTGCTGTCCCGTGTGGTGGGGCTGTTCAGTGGTCGGGGATTTAATATTGAGTCGTTAAATGTTGGCCCAACCCTGGAGCCTGGTCTGTCGCACATTACCATCTGTACCCACGGTGATGAACAGATTATTGAGCAGATTATCAAGCAACTCCACAAGCTGGTTACGGTCATTAAAGTAGTGGATCTGACCCATCTGCAAGCTGTGGAACGTGAAATTGTATTGATGAAAATCGGCGCTGATGATGCCAAACGGGCTGAAATTTTGCGCGTGGCAGATATTTTTCGCTGTAAGGTGGTTGATGTCAGCATTGATGAGTTGACCCTGGAAGTGACGGGAGACCAGAGCAAGGTCAAGGCCATTGTCACGTTGTTGCAGCGTTTTGGTATTAAAGAATTTGTGCGTACCGGTGCATTGGCCATGCGCCGCAGTATGCAATTAGACTAGCCCAGCGGCTTTTTATGTAAGGAGAAATTATATGCAGATTTATTATGACAAGGACGCGGATCTGAACTTGCTCGCGGATAAGACCGTGGCCATTATTGGATACGGCAGCCAGGGCCATGCCCATGCACAAAATCTTCGGGATTCCGGAGTAAAGGTCATTATTGGCCAGCGCCCAGGCGGCCCTAACCATCAACTGGCCAGGGAGCATGGCTTTGAGCCGGTGAGTGCGGCCGAAGCTGCCAAGCAGGCAGATCTGATCCAGATTCTGGTTCAGGATCAATACCAGCCCAAGGTCTATGAAGAAGAAATCCTTCCCCAGCTTACGCCTGGGAAAACCCTGATTTTTGGACATGGATTTAATATTCATTTTAATCAGATCACACCGCCCAAAGATGTTGACGTGGTCATGATTGCACCCAAGGGGCCAGGGCACCTGGTGCGCCGCGAATTTGAAAAAGGCGGTGGCGTACCCTGTCTGGTGGCCGTGCATCAGGATGCAACAGGCCAGGCTCTGGCCAAGGCCCTGGCCTATGCTGCGGGCATTGGTGGCACTCGTTCCGGTGTATTGCAGACTACCTTTGCCGAGGAAACAGAGACTGACCTTTTTGGCGAACAGGCTGTGCTGTGCGGTGGTGTCAGCGAGTTGGTGCGCTCTGGTTTTGAAACTCTGGTTAAGGGCGGATACCAGCCGGAAATTGCATTTTTTGAGTGCATGCATGAGCTGAAACTCATTGTTGACCTGCTGTATGAAGGCGGGTTTAAGAAAATGCATCATTCCATCAGCGACACGGCAGAATACGGTGACTATGTTACTGGGCCGCGAGTCATTAATGATGAATCGCGTAAAGCCATGGAGCAGGTTCTGAAAGAAATTCAGGATGGAACCTTTGCCCGCAACTGGATTTTAGAAAATAAGGCCGGACTGCCTTCATTTCTGGCTCAGAGACGGCGCAGTCATGACCATCAGATTGAGCAGGTTGGCGACACTCTGCGTTCTATGATGGCCTGGTTGCAGAAATAACTCTGTGGGGCGGGCAACCCGCCCCTTTTCCAACTGATCTGGTTGAGTCCACGAGCATGAATCATGGATAATCCCCAGGCTGAATCTCAGTACCTCTCTTCTGCTGCCCACCTCTTTGCCCAGGAAGACTATGCCGGTGTGGTGCGTGCCTGCCGAGCCGGATATACGCACGGAGAACGCGGGTATGAGCTCATTCGTTTGATGCTTGACAGCTTGAATAAACTTGGCAAAATTCGCGAACAATATGAAATTATTCAAAAAGTTGTAGCTGAAAATGAATTTTCCCCTGAGATAGCGGCAAAGTTTTATTTTCGCGCTGGTCTTATTGCCCAACACGAGGAAGATCTGGGCACGGCCCTGGAACAATTTGAGCACGTCAAGCAGCTTGACCCGGAATTTCCCGGAATCAATCAGCGCATCAAGGCCATTGCTCCCAAGCCCGTGGCCACAACAGCCAATCGCTATTCCTTACTGTGTGAGCAAGGGCTGCTCACAGAAGCACAGCTCAGTAAAGTATTGTCTCTGGACATGCCTGATGCAGATCGTTTTTTGCTGACCGACTGCAAAATATCAAAAGAGACTTTGGGCCAGAGCTTAGCCTGCTTTTACCGCACTGATTTTATTTCTTTTTCTTCAAGTTTTGAACCGCCTTTTGAGCTTTTTGAAAAGCGACGCCTGGAGCCGGAGTTTCTCAAACGATATGGCTGGATTCCTTTTGCCCAGGAAGGCGGAGCCATCATTGTTCTGATGTCCAATCCCTTTGATCTTGGGCGTTTGGATGAAATTCGTTTTATTTACGGCACCTCGCATATTGAAGCCAAGGTTGTGCTGGCCACAGACCTTGAGCAGTTTGTGGATCATTTTTTCAAACAGTTTCATTCAGGGGAAGACCTGGCCGCTGCCTTTGATGAAGATGTGGCCGAAGGGGAGAGGGAAGAAGAAGACGAAGATCTGGACGGAATGCTGACCGAGGCAGACAGTGAGGTCGTGCGCATGGTCAATGCCGTGCTGGTGGAAGCCTGGCGCAAAAATGTTTCAGATATTCATATCGAGCCCAATCCGTATTCACGCTATTGCCTGTTTCGTTTTCGTCTGGATGGAACCTGCTTTGAATTTCGCAAAGTTCGTCTGTCTTTGGCCAAGCCCATTGTGTCACGCCTGAAAATCATGGCTCATCTGGATATTGCCGAGCGCCGCCTGCCCCAGGACGGTAAAATTAAAATCAAGCTGCCAGACCATAATCAGGTGGTGGAATACCGCATGGCGACTATTCCGACCCTTGAGGGCATGGAAGATGTTGTGCTGCGCGTTTTGGCTTCAGGCAAACCTTTGCCCCTGGATAAGCTGGGTCTGCTGCCCAAAAACAAGGAAAATTTTGTGCGCATGGTGCGTAAGCCATACGGCCTGCTGCTGGTTGTTGGGCCAACCGGATCAGGCAAGACCACAACCCTGCACTCGGCAGTCAGTTATATCAACACGCCTGAGCGCAAAATCTGGACCGCTGAAGATCCGGTGGAGATCACACAAGAGGGCCTGCGCCAGGTGCAGATGCAGCCCAAAATTGGCCTGACTTTTGCCTCGGCCATGCGTTCGTTTTTACGCGCTGACCCGGATGTAATTATGATTGGTGAAATGCGCGACCGGGAAACTTCACATATCGGGGTAGAGGCGTCCTTGACCGGACATCTGGTATTATCAACCCTGCATACCAATTCAGCCCCGGAAACTGTAACGCGCCTGCTGGACATGGACCTGGACCCCTTTAATTTCGCCGATTCATTACTTGGTGTGCTGGCCCAGCGTCTGGTCAAAACATTATGCCCCAAGTGCAAGGAAGCCTATGTTCCTGACAATGCGGAACTGGCTGAACTGGCTCTTGAATTTGGGGATACCTTTGAGGAGCAGGCCAAAGAATTTTTAGCCGGGCCGCGCACCTTGTACCGCAAAGTTGGTTGTCCTCACTGCGTGGGCGGATACAGAGGACGGCTTGGGGTGCATGAGCTGATGGTCAATTCACCTGGTTTGAAAATTCTTATCAAGCACCGCAAACCCACGGAAGAAATTCGCAATAAGGCCATTGTCGAAGGCATGTTGACCCTTAAACAGGATGGCATGATCAAGATGTTACAGGGCCTTACAGATATTGATCAGATTCGTGCAGCCACTGGCTAGGGGAGCGCTGGTTAACTCGAAACAAGTCATTGCGACCGCGAGGAATCGAAGCGGGAAGCAATCTAGGATCTTTGACTTATCAATAGTTTAGAGATTGCCGCGTCGGGCTGACGCCCTTCTCGCAATGACAAAATTAATCAGTGTTTTTTCTAGGCATGTTTGTGTGGTTGGCTGCGCACCAATATGCCTGGCTGACAGCCAGGATGCTCACAGCGCAACACCCGGCGCAGCCCGCTATGCACGTCATGCACTGCAGTTCCGTTCTCTGTTTCCACTCCATATTCAGTAAGTACCGGGCGCATAAGTCCTGGCAGGACAAGTTGC
>JAAYGZ010000393.1 GCA_012727515.1 Desulfovibrionales bacterium | reverse complement strand
TGCCAGAGATTTGCGGGTATGGGACCTGGGCAGGGTCCATGGCCTCAGGCAGGAAATCATCAACTATTTCTAATAATTCGGCCTTGCGCTGGGCAGTTAAGGTGGCCGAAAGGATAATAATGGTGCATCCCAAGTTTTCCAGCACCTCAATCAGCTTTTTTATCAGCGTGCCAGTATAAAGGTCATAGGAATGAATTTCATCCAAAATGACTACTTTGCCAGCCAGGGCAAAATGACGAACAAAAAAATGTTTGGCCGCAACAACGCCAAGTAAACATTGGTCAACAGTGCCAACTCCAAAAGGAGCCAGCAGGGCTCGCTTGGTCGAGGCAAACCAGTCGCGGCTGGCACGGGCGTCCTGATCTGCCTGGCTTTGAGGAGTGGTGGCTCGCACCTGGGGGATTGTTGTTTCTTCCATGAGCCAGGAATTACCGTGAATCAGTTTTGTTGTGGCTGTCTTGTCTGTAATTTTGGCAATGAATTCATTCATGCGCAAATGAATGCGGTTGCTGGTAGCCTGGGTGGGTAAGGCAAAATATAAACCTGTTGCCTGACCTGTATTTAAGAGCCGATAGGCTGCCCACAGGGCTGCTTCGGTTTTGCCCAAACCCATGGGGGCCTCAATAATATAAACTCCGGGACTAGTGATGAACCGAGCTGTCTGACGCTGCAATTCGTTGGGACTAAAAGGAAAGATAGCTTCAAATTCAAGACCGGATTTCAGGAAAGGAGGGTGGAAGCCAATGTCGTGTAGGGCTTTGTTTGCAGATACTTCTTTGGGCTGGTGGAGAGTATTTTCAGAGGGAAAAAATTGTTCGTTGGACCCAATCCAGTCTGCCACAGAAGTAAGACCAGCAAGCCACCATAACGCGGCATCAGATATGGAAAAGGATGCAAGCTCTGGCGCAACATCAAAGTGAGCTACAATATCGCGAACAGCTTGTTGCCGCACAGCATCCCAGTCAATACCACTGCCACTTTCTGAAGTAACACAGCTGATACCACGATCATTGGGCAAATCATTGATGTGTCCATGATGCGCTCCAAGGATGGCTGCCAGGTACTTGGCAGGCCCACGTTTCATGCCCAGAGCCATGAATATGGGTTGTAAGACAGCATGAGTTACCCGGCCATGATCTGTTTCCGTTGGCGTGTTGACTATGGCTTTAAGTCCAAAATGTTCCAGCCAGGCCGGGCATTTTTGCTGGAATCCAGGAGATATTTTTCCCAGATCATGGAGGGCTGCCAAGGTGGCAATGGTTTTGGGAGGTAGGCCCAAATGATTGCACAAGAATGGAGAAAGTTCTGCCAATAGCTGGGCCACATGCCCGACATTACGCATGTGTTCGCCAACAGAAATGCCGGGCTGGCCATCAGCTGTGGTTTTGGCCCAAAAGTGAAGTTTTCGCATCATAGCCTGTCTCCTTATTGTATTTACCCCAATCCAACCTCCACGCGCACGGCCTGCCAGGTTGGCGCTGCTGGGTGTACAGCGCTTACGCGGCAGGAAACAGGCGCATTCTGGCGCAGCAGGCGGCTGATGTGGCGGTTATCTGTGCGCGGCACATGGCCCAGCTTGTGCCCGTAGCCGTGGATAAGCAC
>JAAYGZ010000392.1 GCA_012727515.1 Desulfovibrionales bacterium | reverse complement strand
TGGCGGAGGGTTAGGGATTCGAACCCCAGATGCCCGCAAAGGCATGCCGGTTTTCAAGACCGGTGCAATCAACCAACTCTGCCAACCCTCCACGGCTTGTGGCTCTTTCAAATAATTCCTGGCCTGTCAAGCAAAGGCTTGGTCTTTCGCGGAGATAGGCCCTAAGGACTGCGCAATAATATTGAGCGCTTCCGCACTGGGGGTATCCGGATCTTCATGTCCGATAACGCCCCAGACCGGGACACCTCCGAGCCTGGCAATGGCCTGCATGTTTTCCCGGCGTGACTGGCCATCCACAGTATTGTACGCATCCATCAGGATAACTCCGCAACAAGCGCAGCCCCGGCCTTGTATAGCCTGCACAGTCAACAGGCTGTGATTTATGGTCCCCAGTCCTGCCCTGGCCACCACCAGCACCTGGGCCTGAAGCGCCTGCGCCAGATCAAGCATGGAGCTGCGCCAATCAAGGGGCACCAAAATCCCTCCTGCCCCTTCCACCACAACAGGCCCCTGGCCTGTATGGCCATGCACAAAATCTATGATCTGACGCAGATCAAAGGCAGGGCCTGCAAAAAGTGGAGCCTTGGGGACGCGCCAGCACACAGACATGCAATCTGCAGCCCGCATTCCACGCGGCAAACCTCCTGGCAGATGCCTGGCCACAAAAGCCGGGTCTGAATCATGATCAGGATCAGCGCAGCCTGTCTGCACGGGCTTCAGATATACGGGATTATGCCGGGCCAGCACACGCAAACACAG
This sequence comes from Desulfovibrionales bacterium, assembly GCA_012727515.1. GTDB lineage: Bacteria > Desulfobacterota > Desulfovibrionia > Desulfovibrionales > Desulfomicrobiaceae > Desulfomicrobium. Next base: position 2,867 of record JAAYGZ010000392.1, on the reverse strand, counting down.
CAGGCTCACAAAGGTCTTGCCCACATCTGTATCAGTGCCCGTGATAAACAGGGTCGGAAAAGGCCGGGACATCATTGTGAATCTTCCTTGCACAAAGTGGAGATCAGGGCCTGAGCCAGATTGTCAATCTGCTGTGAGCAGTGCAGACTGTGCACACATATACGCACCACGGCATGGCCCAAAGGCACAGTGGGATACCTGGCCGCAAAAACTAAAAACCCGCGTTCACGCAGGGCCTGAACAATCTGCTGGCAACGCTCCTCCTTGCCCACCCGGACAACAAGAATATGCGCGCTTCCACGTACAGCCAGTCCAGCCGTGGTCAGGGCTGTTCGCAAGCGGGCGCTCATATGCCGGACATGCTCGCGCTCGCGTTCTGCCTGGGCCACCCGGTCGAGCAGATAACAGACCATCGGTCCAAACCAGGGCGGCAGGGCCGTGGTATAAATAAAGGCCGGAGCGCAGTTAATAAGGTAGTCTCGCACCCTGGCAGGGCCAAGAAAAAACGCACCAAAAAGCCCAAAGGCCTTGCCCAGGGTGCCAATGGCCATGTCTGCCACGCCACGGGCCAGGCCTTTGCCCTGTGCCCCAAGCACTCCAAAGGCGTGCGCTTCATCCACCAGGGTCAAAAAACCAGAGCGGGCTTTAAGCGCGGCCAAAGCAGCAAAATCCGGACTATCGCCGTCCATGCTGAAAAGCGATTCAGTGACCACTGCCTGCACAGACGTGCTGGCAATACGTGTTTGCAGATGACGCAGCGAGTTATGACGAAAAGAATGAAAACGCGCTCCACTGGCCAGAATTCCAGCCATGGTGCTGGCATGAATACGTGTATCAACAGCAACGGTATCTGCTGCACAAAACAGGGAGCCCAGCACAGTAAGGTTGGCCACAAAGCCGCTGTTCAGTATCAGACAGGATTCATAACCAAAAAAATCCGCCAGCCTTTGTTCTGCATCCAGCAGCTCAGCAGTTGTGCCTGTCACCAGGCGCGAAGCCCCTGCCCCGCAGCCATAGGACATGCATAGCTCTGCCTGATAGTGCGCCGCACCTGCATCACGAGCCAGGCCCAGCACATCGTTGGACGCAAAATCAATGAGGCTTTGTCCGCCAAGATGAACCAGAGCGCCCTGCTGCCTGGTCACAGGCTGAAGGGTGCGTGCCAGCCCTTGCTCGCGGCGGACTAGAAGCTCTGCAGAGAGGCGTTGATACAGGGGGTGCATAGGGCGTGAAAACGAGTATAAAAATAGTGCTGCAACGGATCACCTGTTGGCAAAGGCGCGTGGCCCAGGGTTATATGGCCTGGTTCCTGGTTATGTAAATGCACAGCATAGCTCCAGGCCGAAGCAGTGCGCTCCAGAACATGCGCCTGAATATGGCCCACAGCAACGCCAGGCTCTGGATAGCGCAGGTTGCGCACAGAAAGCACATACGCCTGCACGGTAAAATTATGGCTCCAGCGCAGATGCAGGCCACAGGCCTGGGCCTGCGCTTCCAGAATCAGGGCCGGACACGAGGCCAGTGTTTCAGCCTTCAGGCTGGTTGCAGTGCAGGACCTGATACAGGACAAGGCCAGGGTCGGATCAAATTCCAGGGTCCAGGATGCACTGTTGTGCGTTGATGTGCTCAGTGCTTTTCTGACCAAGGCCGTACTCCCAGGCAGGCATTCTGACCGCCAAATCCAAAACTATGCACCAGCAGCATATCAGGATGCAGAATTGTGGGGCGCTGCAAAAAAGGCAGGCCAGGGGCACAAGGCTGCTCAAGATGCGCAATGGGCGGGAACAGCCCGTTACGGGCGCAGAGCAGCCCCAGAATAAGCTCTGCTGCTCCACAGGCAGCGGCCAAGTGCCCGATCCAGGACTTAAAAGCCGCCACTGCTGCAACCTGCTCGCCTATGCGCTGGATCACCAGACTTTCCATGGCGTCATTAAGCGCTGTGCCTGTGCCATGAGCCAACACGCAGATGTGCTGTGCCTGAAGCCCGTGCAAACAGGCCTGTACTGCGCGTGATGCGGCCCTTCCTGTGGGGTCAGGCCCGGTCAGGCTGGCTCCGTCCAGGGATGACGCAGCACCGACAACTTCACCCAGAATTGTTGCTCCACGCGCACGGGCATGGTCCAGATTTTCCAGAACCAGCACTGCCCCACCCTCGCCAATGGCAAAACCAGAGCGTTGCACGTCAAACGGACGGCAGGCCTGCTCTGGTCGGGTATGCGTGCGCGAAAGGACTCCGGCCTGCGCATAGGCGGCCAGGCCAGGGCCAGACAAACGAGAATCTCCGCCTCCGGCCAACGCCACCTTCAGATCACCCCTGGCCACAGCGTGCATGGCCTGTCCAATGGCCTGGGTGGACGCCGCGCACGCAGTCATGATGGTCAGATTTTCTCCGTGCAGATCAAGAAGTTCAGCAATGACCGCAACAGCTGTATTGGGCAGATAGTCTAACAGCCACAGGGCCTTGGCTGTACCGGGGCTGGCCTCAAGGTTGGGGCCAAGGCCAAGAAAAATTCCAGCTTGTTGCATGTCAGCTGCGTGCAGCCCGGCATTTTCCACGGCGCGTTTGGCCGCAGCCACGGCCAACTGCTGGCCGCGAGACAAATAGCGTGCATTTTTTAAGCGTCCGGTGACCTGTTTGAGGTCAAATCCAGGCACAGGACATACAGCAATGCAGGCATCTTCACTGGCGCTAACAAAAGGGCCATGAGCCTGACGCAAGGCCGCATGCACCTCCGCTTCTGTTCGGCCCACAGGCAGCTCAAAACCGCAACCAGTCAGAACAACCCGGCAAGAACTCATGTCTGTGCAGTTGGCTGAAGCAAGCAGGCCCAGTCAGCATAGGCAATCAGATCTCCGAGTTGCAAAAC
>JAAYGZ010000037.1 GCA_012727515.1 Desulfovibrionales bacterium | reverse complement strand
CAGGCAAAGAACCGCCGTACAAGGGCAGTACCAAAAGAATTCGCCATTGTTCATTCATGGCTTGGACCTCGTTAGTGTTTGGGGCAGCATCCAGTCACGTTCGTAGATATGAGCGTCAGTACAGATAGCCGGTGTTCCTGCAAGGCCAGAAACTCCTGCCAGTTGCGCGGACCAGGCACGAAAATTCTGGCGCTGTGCAGCCCAGGGATCATGTCCGGCAGTGGCAGTAAAGGTCAGGCCCAGTCCGTCAAAGCGTGTTCTCATGTCTGCGCATCCTTCTGGCAAGGTTCCTGTTTCATTGCCAGATACATGGCGCAGCACTGCCCGGTCAGTAAAAATTGTCCTACAGGCAAGAGCATGAGGGCAGGGCGCTGTTTCCAGGCAGGGCGCACAGGGCAGGGTGGCTTGCAGAACCTGATGCCCAAGTCCATACGGGCCTGTTTCATGGCACCAGGCCGAAGACAGGAAAAAGGCAAGCACAGGCACGCCCAGGTGTGCTGCCAGGTGCATGGTGCCTGTGTCTGGAGTGAGGAGCAGGTCCAGGCTGGAGACTTCCTGGATCAAAGCATTCCAGTCTGTTTTGCCAACCAGATTGCGTAGTTGCCCGCGAAGGGCAGCAGGCAAAAGCACGCTGAGTTCTTTGGCCGCGCGTCCTTCGTTACCAGCTCCAAACAGGGTAATGGGGCCACTGCCAGTTCTGGCTCTGGCTGCCTGAATCAGGGGCGCAAGTATTTGCGGAGGCAGGGAGCGCCTGGCATTCTGGCCTGCCATGACCACGCCAAGTCCGTGGCCTTTTGCTGTGGCTGGCGGGTTGACTGTTTCTGGGGGCGTTGGGGTATCAGCGTATAATCCCCAGACATCCACCAGGTTCAGGCCTGCTTGGGCACGATCTTTTGTCCAGCGCATGACATGGCTCGGCCAGAAATCTATATGGCTCTGTCCTGCTTTTTGGTAATATCCGCGCACTGTATGCGCTGCAAAAAGCGTGGACAGGGCAAAATTGATACCGGAAAAATTAAGATTATAAACGCGGTCAAAAGAAATTTCAGCCAGCCCTGCCATGTCATGGTACACACGGTGCAGAATATCTGGCCCGTGAATGCCGTGGGCTGTCAGGCTGTGGATACTCGTGTCAGGATAGATCAGCCCGGCCAGATCAGCCAGGGATGTGTCCACAAGTATATGCACAGCACCCTGGGCTTTAAGAGCGGCAACCAGGCGCTTGGTCTGGATAAGATCGCCAAAACGGGCAAGCTGGATAATAAGAAATGTGGGCACTGCTTGAGACATAATGTGGTGTTTTGTAGTGCCAGATCAGCTGTGCAGCAAGCAAAAAAGCTGTGTAAGGACTGATTGCCCATGGTAATCTTTCCGGAAAGTGAAGATAGCTTACGTCTCCTGGATTGTACCTCGATACAGCATTTTAGCCGCCAGATCCAACACTTTGGAGCAGCAGGGCAGGTGTAAGAACAGTGGAGTGTTGCAAAAGAGGCAGGTTAATTTTCTGGAACCCCCGCCAGGGGTCGTGCGAGGGCACCAGGT
>JAAYGZ010000391.1 GCA_012727515.1 Desulfovibrionales bacterium | reverse complement strand
TGCGCAGAACAAATTTGCCCTTATTTTTACGGGCATAAAGATAATAAAACAGGGCTGTGCGCGCTCCGCCAATATGCAGATAACCGGTGGGGCTGGAGGGAAAGCGCGTTACAATAGTGGTCATGGGTACTCCAAAAAAAAGCGGCCTGGCCGCTTTGTATAGTGATTGAGGGGACGTATGCGTACAGTCTTTTCAGTGCGTCTCAAAGGCAAATCCTGGCTGTATGGCTGCCCGCACAGACGGGCTATCCAGGATGACAGAATTAATCAGTTCCTTAAACTGCTTCAACAGCTTTTACTCCGGGAACCATTTTTTTTACTGTGCGCTCAATACTGGTTTTTAAGGTCATCTGCGACATGGGGCAGCCTTTACACGCTCCTGTCAGATGGACCTGCACAATACCATTTTTTAAAATATCAACCAGTTCCACGTCACCGCCATCGGCCTGAAGAATGGGGCGCACAGCGTCCAGGGCTTTTTCAACTGCTTCACGCATACATTTTTCCACCTATTCCTCAAACAGCAGGCCAGCCATGAGCTTTTCCGGATCACGGCGTTCTGGCACCACTGTGTGCGGGATTTTATCTTCGTTCCAGTCTTGTGATACATAAAGACCGCAATAGCAGGAGCCAAATTCCGCCACATCTGCCTCGCGGTACGAGCAGGGGCAGATGATATCCCGGTCCAGTTCCCGTTGACCCGATGCCAGGCGGCAGGGGCAGACCATGTAGCCATAACGTTCTTTGTTGATCAGGAGGTTTTCCAGCAAATCCAGGACAAAGGCTTTGTCGCGATTAAAAAAATAGCCTTTGGACTCCTGAAAGGGACGCAGTTTGTCGTAGAGTTCTTCGGGGGTCATTATCGCTCCAGGGCTTCTTTGATTTGCTCTTCTTTGAACCCAACAATGGTTTCTTCATCCACAAGAAGAGTGGGAAAGGACAATTTGGGATTGATCTTTTTTATAGCATCAATAATCTGCTTGCGCTCATCGCCTTCTAATTGGTCCACAAAGATACAGTCGTACCCAGCGCCGCAGTCATCTAAAAGTTCTTTTACTTTTTTGCAGTAAATACACGTTGTTAATCCATAAAGAGTAATGTTTTTGTCAGCCATGGTTCCTCCTTGCTATGCTGGGGGTGTTGGGATAGCCCGAAACGTCGTGCGTCTGGGCCAGGGGCCAATTTGTATGGCCATGCCGTGCCCGTGGGGCTATAAAAAGAATTCACCCGTTCGTCCATGCTTTTGGAAGGCGGGTTTGCCAATGGAGAAAACAATGCGTTCTGAATTTTTGATTTTTGGGTCGCCACGAATTGCCGAGGATGAAATAGAAGAAGTTGTTTCGTGCCTGCGCAGTGGCTGGATCGGCACTGGCCCCAGGGTGGCGGAATTTGAGCGCCGGGTGGCTGCGTACAAAGGGGCTGAACATGCTGTGGCTGTTAATTCCTGCACAGCAGCCCTGCATTTAAGCATTTTAGCAGCCGGCATTGGCCCAGGTGATGAGGTGATTACCACGCCACTGACCTTTTGCGCCACGGTCAACGCTATTCTTCATGCCGGAGCCACGCCTGTGCTGGCTGATGTGGACCCTGTGAGCATGAACATTGATCCTGAGCAGGTTCAGGCTAAAATCACGCCGCGCACCAAAGCCATTCTGCCCGTACATTTTGCTGGCCGGGCCTGTGCTATGACTGGCCTGTGCCAGTTGGCTGCAACGCATAATCTGACCATTATTGAAGACTGTGCGCACGCCATTGAAACAACGTATCAGGGGCGCACAGCAGGCACATTCGGGGATTTTGGCTGCTTTAGTTTTTATGTGACAAAAAATGTCATTACTGGCGAAGGGGGCATGATTCTGGCCCGCAAGCCTGAACACGCGGCCCGGCTCAAGGTGCTGGCCCTGCATGGCATGTCCAGCGATGCCTGGAAGCGCTTTGGTGATGAGGGCTATAAGCATTATCTGGTTACTGAGGCCGGGTTCAAGTATAATATGATGGACCTTCAGGCTGCTCTGGGCCTGCGCCAACTGGATAAAGTAGAGGAATACTGGCACAGACGGGCTGAAATCTGGGCCCGGTACATGGACGCGCTGTCTGATCTGCCTCTGGAGCTGCCCGCTCCGGTAGAGCCTGACACGCGCCATGGCTATCATTTATTTACCGTACTGGTGGAAGAAGAACGGGCAGGAATCAGCAGGGATGCGTTTCTTGGGGCCATGACAGCGCAGAAAATTGGCGTGGGCGTGCATTATCTGTCTTTGCCTGAGCATCCGTATTATCAGGAGCGCTTGGGCTGGAAACCAGAAGACTATCCTCAGGCCAAACGTATTGGTCGCCAGATTGTCAGCCTGCCCTTATCAGCCAAATTGACAGACCAGGACGTGGCTGACGTTATTGAAGCTGTCAGAACTGTGGTCAGGAGGTAAGGAACATGCAGTTAATAGAGCTGACAGGGCGTGTAGCAATGCGCTTTCGGGAGCAGAGTTTTGCTGCTGCCCTGGAAATATGCAGTGAGAATGAAAAAGCCCAGGTTGTACATGCCTGGATACCAGGCGGGTCCGGGTTTGTGGTTCATGCGTGGGCAGAAATTGAAGACGCGGTCTATGACTTAACTCAGACCAATGATCCGCTTGTGCGAACAGAATATTATGAACAACATAACGTACATGAGGCTTTGGTGCGTCGGTATGATCGGGTGGAATTTTTTACGCTGGTCGCAGAAACAGGATCGTTTGGACCTTTTGACCGGGATTTCTTTTTTGCCAATGAAGTGTCAGCAGATGTGCTGCAACAAAAAATAGAACACACGTAAGTGTGGTCTGGCCGTTCAGCCCTGACGTTTGTATGGTCAGGCTGAACGGTCCACGTTGGCTAGCCCACAACAGAATACACAACAGCCGCGTGCATCCCCACCAGACAAGCCGCTACAATCAGCCCCAAAACAATTTTTTTTCCCAAGTCTGCCAGCATTGTCTTTCTCCTTACCCCGTAGTTCGTATGGCCTGCCTTTGTATCGTTTCGAAGCAGAAACAACGAAGTGGGCGTGTAGCATGACTTGCCTTTGGCGTCTATATAAGATTTACGTCCAAGGATATGCTCTGTGGCGTGCCTGCCCGGGCTGGGCGGATCGAACCTTGCGCTTTATCTGGTTATTTTTGTTCAGATGCTGTGTACGTGCATTGTCAGCCAAGCATGGCCCGCACCAGTCTGATATTGATCAGAATATCGCGCATGAGGTCTGGGCTTAAGAAAATCTGGCGCACTTCTTCCCTGGTGATTATGTCTTGATAACCTGGCTCCAGTTGATCAAGCACTTCTATGTCTTCACTGATATATCCGTCAGCAGTGATGAGTTTGGCGATTTGGTTGGCAATAAAGAGTATGGTCAGACTTTTGGCCTGCTCTGCATTACAATCAAGATGCTGAGCCGGAGTAAACGAGGGAACGTGATGATTGAGCACGAGGAATTTAAGTTGATCAGGCAGACTGCCATCGGCAAACATAATTTTAAGGACCTGGATATGGGTAGTTGAGAGCCGATCGTATTCGTTATCCAGATTATACGGATACATTGGCATATCATCAACATTCCGAATCATCAGAACAAGCATTAACTTGCCGATATCGTGCATGAGTCCGGCGGTGTACAGCGAACCACTGTCCAGATCCTGTCTTGATTTGGCCATGAACGAAGCTATAATTGCAGTATTATTCATGTGTTGCCAAATTTCTTTGAACATATGACGATGTACAGGGTGTTTATAGAGTTGGTACGGCATGGTTCCATAGGCAACCATGTTTTTTAAGTTGTGCAGTCCCAGGATATTGACCCCGGTATGAATAGATTTGATATTTGTTGCTGTGCGGAACATGGGCGAATTGATTGTTTTAAGCAGCCTGGACGATAAAAGAGGATCATGGGCAACAATATCACCCATTTCTTTCAGACTGATGCCTGGTTGATCAAAGGCAGCCAGGGATGAATGCAATGTTCCCACTTTTTCAAAGCCCTGAACAAGCCGGGTCAGCGTTGCCTGAACTGCTTCAGTCTGGAGTTGATATGTACGGGCCAGCTGCTGTTCTGTGGTGGCTTTGGTTCCTGCAAAGATGTGATCCAGTGCAGCAAAAAGTGTCTCCTGCCATTCTGGACTCGGTGTGCCGTTTTGAGCAACAAGATCTGATACTTCAGGGATGGGATGTGGGCGCGCCTTTGCTGGTAGTGTTGCACACTGTTGGCGTTTTTCTGTTTTTGAGGACAACAAGATGTATGCAATACACGCGATACAGCCACCACCTGCCAAACAAGCAAGAAGTATGTTCATGCCCGGCTCCTTGGACAGAAGAATAAATTTATCGGCTGATACCTGGGCGCTAGCTGGAGCGCAATGGTCTCTTCTTGTTTTGTCCAGGAATATGCTGAGTATCAGGTCCTTTGTACTCTCAGATCAGGCAAACAGGGCATTGGCAAATTCCTGGCCTGAAAAGGGGCGCAGGTCTTCCATTTTTTCGCCAAGTCCGATGAAACTGATGGGCAGGTTAAATTCCAGAGCAATGGCCACGATAATGCCGCCTTTTGCTGTGCCATCCAGTTTGGTGAGTACAATTTCATCAATGGGTGTGGCCTGGGAAAACAGTTTGACCTGGGACAGGGCATTTTGTCCTGTTGTGGCATCCAACACCAGAATGGTCCGGTGCGGAGCGCCTTCACATTTTTTACCCATGACGCGGCTGATTTTCTTGAGTTCTTCCATCAGATTATGCTTTGTTTGCAAGCGTCCGGCTGTATCTACAAAAACCAGATCATAGCCGTGTTTCATGGCATGGTCGATGGCTTCAAAGGCCACGGCTGCGGGGTCGCTGCCATGGGCCTTGGCGTAAAATCCTGCCCCGACCCGCTTGGACCAGACCTGGAGTTGTTCAATGGCAGCAGCGCGAAAGGTATCGCCAGCGGCCACAAGCACTTTGCGGCCCTGCATCTGGGCACGATGCGCCAGTTTGGCAATGGTGGTGGTTTTGCCTGCCCCATTCACGCCCACCATGAGCACCACTTCCGGCAGTTGGGCAACAGCAGGCGCGGCAGAGGCGTGAAACACACTGGCCAGTTCTTCCTTGAGCAGGGCCTTAAATTCCTGGGCATCCCTGGCCTGGGCCTGGCGCAGTTTGGGTTTTAAGCGCTTAAATAATTCCTGGCTGGCTGGCAGGCCCACATCAGCCATGAGCAGAATTTCTTCCAACTCGTCCCAGAACTCATCATCATAGGAGCCTGACAAGGACAAGAGCTGGTCAATGCGCATGGTCAGTTGTTCGCGGGTTTTGCCCAGCCCGGCAGAAAGTTTAAGAAAAAGCCGACTGCGCTCGTCTTCCTCATCTTCTAAATCCAGCGCCAGGGCCATACGGTACTGTAATTCAGAACGAAATTCATCCACATGGTCATGGCT
>JAAYGZ010000390.1 GCA_012727515.1 Desulfovibrionales bacterium | reverse complement strand
TTCATTCTCACAAACAATTACAAGAAGATTTTGGGCAAGCAAAATCGTATGCTCTGCGCTTACAAAGCTCTGGACTTGGTTTGGTCTCAAAGGAAGGGGTTTGGCTGAGCACGCCTGATTATGACATTAAGAAAATTAAATTTTGGTCCTGGAAGCAACTTGAAGAGCATGAAAACGTAAATGAAATATTTGGTATCGCAGGGAAAAAAGATAAGAAATAGTGGACCTGGTTCTGCCCTGTTTCAAAAAATTACGTTGTAGTTGGCAGATCAGTCATGAAAAAAACCGCTGAAGTTTGTAACTCCAGCGGTTTATTCTTTTTGGTGTCGAAGGGGGGACTCGAACCCCCACGGGATTGCCCACTACCCCCTCAAGATAGCGTGTCTACCAATTCCACCACTTCGACATTTTATTTTTCAAAGCCTTGGTCTCCAAGGCAGAGAGGCGGCTAGTACCTGCACAGTTTTTATTTGTCCAGTATTTTTACTGTGCTTTTTCCGTATTTTCTGGCTGCGCAGCATTATTTTCCAGAACACCAGGTGCTGCCGGGACTTGGGTCACGGGCATATCCAGCACAATGGATTCTCTGGGGGTTACATGCTTTTTGGCGCTCATGTAGGTAAAGGTCAGCGATGTCAGGAAAAAAATAGTTGCGGCTCCGGCTGTCAGCTTGCTCAGCAAGTTGCCTGCGCCAGATGAGCCAAAAACAGAGGCTCCACCGCCGCCAAAAATAACGCCCATGCCTTCTTTTCCAGACTGCAGCAGAACCAGAACAACCAGGGCAATGCAGGCAATAACGTGGATAGTGATAATTAACGAATTCAACGAAGTACCCCCAAGAGATTAGGCCAGCACAATTTGAGCAAAGCTGCCAGCGTGCAGACTTGCGCCGCCTACCAACACGCCATTGACATTGTCAAGGCTGAGAATGGCTGCTGTGTTGTCTGGCTTGACTGATCCACCATAGAGAATACGCACCTCTGCCCCACATGACGGCAACAAAGAGCACAGGGTCGTGCGGACAAACGTGTGCGCCGCACAAATTTCATCTGGTCCGGCTACTTCGCCTGTGCCAATAGCCCACACCGGTTCATAAGCAATGGATAACGTAGCAGCAGTGGCATTGTGCACGACATAGCGCAGTCCGACCATGAGTTGGCGCTCTAAAACCTGCTCCACCTGGCCTGCACGGCGTTCTTCAATGGTTTCACCCACGCAGAGGATGATTTTCAGCCCAGCGTCCAGCCCAAAAGCAACTTTGCGAGCGCAAAATTCATCTGTTTCGCCCAGGATATGCCGGCGTTCAGAATGGCCCACCAAGGCCCAGGAGCAGCCCAGAGACAAAAGCTGTTCCGGGCAGATTTCTCCGGTAAAAGCTCCTTGCGCCGCAGGATAAAAATTTTGTGCGCCCACAGCGCAATATGGTCTTTGAGAAAAAATTTCAGCTACAGGGCCAAGCATGGTGCAAGGCGTACAGACCAGGACTTCGCGGTCATCACTCACCTGTCCATCAAGCAGAGCACAAAGCTCCTGGGCCGTGGTCACTCCTTGATCAACAGATTTGTACATTTTCCAGTTAGCGGCCATGAGTTTTTTCATGATTTTGCCTCCAATGCCGTAAAGGCAGGAAGTTCCTTGCCTTCCAGAAATTCCAGGAATGAGCCGCCACCAGTGGAAATAAAGGAAAACTTATCAGTAAGTTTATTCTGCTCCACAATAACATTGGTTTCGCCGCCGCCCAGGATAGTCAGGGCTGGCAGGGCTGCCATAAGACGGCACAGATTTGTAGAACCCTGGGCAAAGGCCGGGTTTTCAAAAGCGCCCATGGGACCATTCCAGATAATGGTTTTAGCGTCTTTAATGACTTCAGCAAACAACGTGTGCGAAGCCGGGCCAGTATCAAGGATCATTTCATCAGCCGGAATATCCTGGTAGGTGCGCACTCCGGAAGCCACGCCTTCCTTGGGATCTGTGCCCAGAATAAAATCAACCGGAAGGTAGAACTTGATGCCTCGTTCCTGGGCTTCAAGCATGATGGCCATGGAATCCTCCAGCAAGTCATTTTCAACCAGTGACCTGCCAACCTCAAAACCCTGGGCCTTGCGAAAGGTATTGGCCATGGCTCCACCAACAATCATGGAATCTACCTTGTCCATCAAGGACCGCAAAATGCCAAGCTTGGATGATACTTTTGCTCCGCCGATAATGGCCACAAAAGGGCGCTCCGGACTTTTCAGCGCCTCGCCCAGGTACTGCCATTCTTTTTTCAGCAGCAAACCGCCACAGCAGTCATCCATATATTCTGTCACCCCAACCACAGAGGCATGGGCGCGGTGCGAGGCTCCAAAAGCATCGTTGACATACACCTGGCCCAGGCTGGCCAGGGCCTTGCTGAATTCTGGATCGTTCTTGGTTTCACCGGCGTGAAAACGCAGGTTCTCCAGCAGCAGCACCTGGCCAGGAACCAGGGCTTCGGCCATGGCCTGAACTTCAGGGCCAATACAGTCCGGAGCCATGCGTACGTCCATGTCAAGTAATTGCGCCAGTCTGCGGGCCACAGGCTGCAAGGAAAATTCCGGCATTGGCGTGCCCTTGGGCCGACCAAGATGGGAGCACAGAACCAAAGAGGCACCGCGCTCCAGGGCCAGTCTGAGTGTTGGCAGGCTCTGGACAATGCGGTTATCGTCAATAATAGTATCGCCTTTAAGGGGTACATTATAATCCACACGAATGAGCACTCGTTTTCCTTGTAGATCAAGCTCGTCAATAAAGCGCATATTCTCACCTTTTCCTGAAGTTAGTGGTTGATTTCTTTCTGGCGTGACGTAGGCGATTCATGGGGAAATGGCAATGCTGAACACGAACAGGGTGGCAGATACAAGGCAGAATGCAGATATGACCCGGCATGTACATCGCATGTTTCGTCCTCCGGCAGAAAAAGACAGCGTCTTGCTGCGCGTGGCTGATGGCTGCCCGCACAATAGCTGCGCTTTTTGTGGCATGTACCGTGAGGTGCGCTACCGGGTGCATAGCCTGGGTGAAATACAAAACAGCATTGCCCTGGCAGCGGCACGGAATCCGCACGCCAGACGTGTATTTTTGGCTGATGGAGACGCGCTGGCCCTGCCAGAAACGCTGTTGCACCATATCCTGGCCTTGCTTGGTCGCGCGTTTCCACGCCTGGCGCGGGTGACATGCTATGCTTCCGGGCATTCTATGAGCAGATTGACAGACACGGCCCTGCGATCATTGCGGGCTGCGCGGCTGCATACCCTGTACATGGGCCTGGAAAGCGGGAGCGAGGCTGTGCTGCGCTACATGGGCAAGCGCGACCGGGCCGCAGAAATGCTTGTGGCCTGCCAACGGGTCCAGTCTCTGGGCTTGAGCATGTCCGTCATGGTGTTGCTGGGTGCTGGTGGGGTGGCCGCATCAGGCGAGCATGTGCGTGAGTCTGTTAAAGTGGTGAATGCCATGCAGCCCAGAATTCTGTCCTGTCTGCGCCTGGTGCCTGTGCCTGGCACGCCATTATGGGACAGGGTGGGTTCCGGGCGCTTTGAGCTGCTTAGTGAGGCCGGGGCTGTGCGTGAACTGCGCGATTTTTTGGCTGGGCTTACCTTGGGCGCCACTGTGTTTCGGGCTGATCACAGTTCCAACAGTTTGCCTGTGGCCGGTCGCTTGCCCGCAGACAAAGCCAGACTTCTGGAAGAATTGCGTGAGGCCCTGGACGCTGGAATTTTTGATGAACATGGGCCAGGCTCACAGTCCATGCTGTAGGGGCGCTCATGAGCGCCCCGCTTATGTTACAATCCGGCATCGTCAACCAATTCCATGGCCCGTGCAGCATGGACTTCATCCAGACGCTGTACAGGCAGATTGCGTGGCGCGGCCTGGACAGATTCCGGATCGCGTGCACTACGTTCCAGGATTTCAATAAGATCGTCCACAAACTGGTCCAAAGTTTCCTTGCTCTCTGTTTCAGTCGGCTCAAACATCAGGCATTCTTTGACAATAAGTGGAAAATAAATGGTTGGGGCATAATGGCCTTTTTCCAGCAGGGCCTTGGCAATATCCAGAGCGCGTACCCCGTTCTGGGCCTGGCGCACTGCAGAGGCCACAAACTCATGCATACAGATGCGGTTAAAGGGAATTTCCAGATGGTTTTCCAAGCGCTTGCGCAGATAATTGGCCGCCAGGACTGCATTTTCTGAAGCACGGACAATGCCCTCGCGCCCCAGGCGTAAAATATAGGCATAGGCCTTGAGAAAAACGCCGAAATTTCCATAAAATGGTGCAATATAGCCTATGGATTTGGGATAGTCGTAGTTCAAGAAATACTGGCCATCCTCTAACTTCACCACCCTGGAAACAGGCAGATAGTCCACCAGACGGCTGCTTACGCCCACCGGGCCAGAACCAGGGCCGCCACCACCATGTGGGGTGCCAAAGGTTTTGTGCAGATTCAGGTGCACAATATCAAAGCCCACATCACCAACCCGCATTTTGCCCATAATGGCGTTTAAGTTAGCTCCGTCATAGTAAATCAGGCCATCCACACTGCGCATCAGCTCTACAATGCGACCCAGATTGCATTCAAAAAGCCCCAGCGTGTTGGGGCAGGTCATCATAAGCCCGGCCACGTTATCATCTAAAACCTGCTCCAGTGCCTCCGGGTCAATAATACCATCTTTTGAAGCAATAGTCACAACATCATAGCCAGCAACAGCTGCTGAGGCAGGATTGGTGCCGTGAGCAGAGTCAGGGACAATGATCTTGGTTTTGGTATTGCCTTTGTCGCGGTGATAGGCTGCCATGAGCATAACGCCTGTCAGTTCACCATGAGCACCGGCCATAGGCTGGAGAGTAAAGGCGCTCATGCCGGTGATTTCAGCCAGGAGGCGCTCTGTTTCATAAACTATTTCCAGAGCGCCCTGGGTCATGCGCCCACCGCCTGCAAGCTGTGGAATCAGGGGATGCAGGCTGGCAAACCCCGGATGCGCGGCACTCACTTCGGTGAACTTGGGATTGTACTTCATGGTACATGACCCAAGAGGATAGAAATTGCTGTCCACGCTGTAGTTCAGGCGAGACAGGCGAGTAAAATGACGGACCACATCAAGTTCAGCCAGTTCTGGTAATGCAGGCG
>JAAYGZ010000389.1 GCA_012727515.1 Desulfovibrionales bacterium | reverse complement strand
GTATGACTCCCAATTGATGCGCGAACCTATCACTGGCAGCTGTCACGTCTTTTATCGGAAATAGTTGCGGTTTTATTTTGATTTCTGCCATAAATATCAGCTCGATCCTGATGCGCGGAGTAGCTTGACTCCCTTTCTCCAGAAACTCGCGGACAAGAAACAATCCAGTCAACTGTGCAAGCAGGCCGAGCATGCACTCTTGATCTATTATGATTTGCCGAAGGCAGGCCCAAGGCTCCAAATGCTACCCGAACACCAGATCACGCCAATATATTTCCTCAGGCCTGTATAACAATTTTAACACCAATGCCCACCAGTACTGCGCCGCCCAATATCTCCGCATAGCGCCCCAGATGGGTATGACAGCCCGCAATACTGCCCAGGCGCAGGCCACAGGCCGTACATACAAAGGCCACCAGACCAATAATACAGGCAGGATACCAGATGGAAGCCCCAACCAGGGCCAGGCTTACGCCCACAGCCAAAGCATCAATGCTGGTGGCCACAGACAGCATAACCAGGCGCGAGCCAGTGGTCGGATCATGGCACTGTGTGGTATCATCTGTATGGGACCAGCCTGACCACAGCATGTGCCCGCCAATATAGAGGAGCAGGCCAAAGGCAATCCAGTGGCCAAAGCGCAGCAGCGCATCGCGGACCAGGACTCCGGCAAACCAGCCCACAAGAGGCATGAGCGCCTGAAACAACCCAAAATGCCAGGCCAGGCGCAAGGTTTGGCGATGGGTTACGGTTTGAAGCACTGCGCCCACGGCAATGGCCACGGCAAAGGCATCCATGGCCAGGGCCAGGGCTATGAGCAGGATTTCAATAAAGGGCATATGGTTTTCTGTGGTGAGGGGTTAGGTGAAAATATGGGTGGCAGATAGCTCAGGTCAAAAATGAAGGCAAAAGGTACGTTGCAGCCTTTTTCAGGAATAAACTATGGCAATGCGGGCAAATTGTTCTTCTGATTCCAGAAAGGCATCAACCACTGCCGGATCAAAATGTGTACCGCGTCCGGCACGAATTATTTCCACAGCTTCAGCATGTGGCATGGCATCTTTATATACCCGCTTGCTGATAAGCGCGTCATAGACATCAGCCAGGGCCATCAGCCGGCCACCCAAAGGAATTTCTTTGCCGCGCAGGCCTTGCGGATATCCTGTGCCATCCCATTTTTCATGGTGCGTCAGGGCAATACTTTTGGCCACACTCAGAAAAGAGCGTTCGGCATTATTAAAAGCAAGGCGCTCAGCCTCGGCCAGGGTTTGCGCTCCTAAAATGGTGTGGCGCTGCATTTCCTTCCATTCTTCCGGAGTAAGCCGACCTGGCTTGAGCAGGATGCTGTCAGAAATGCCCACTTTGCCTATATCGTGCAGCGGTGCGGACTTGTGCAGCAAGGCCACGCTTTCCTCGTCAAGTTCTGCCCGATATTCAGGCTTGCGGGCCAGATTCTGAGCCAGGACCAACACATATTCTCTGGTGCGTTTAATATGATCGCCAGTTTCCGGATCACGGGTTTCTGCCAGGGCCGTCAGGCTTAAAATGGTTGCATCCTGAGCCTCAACTAATTGTTGGGTGCGCAGACGCAGTTCCCGCTCCTCCAGGCCGTATTTCATGAGGCTCAAAACAGCCATGTTCAGGATCAGTGTCATTTCAGCCGCAAGTGGTGAAATCCAATATCCAGGACCGTTCAGAAGGCTCAGGCTCCCCATCCACAGCCCAGAGGCTCCGGCAATAACGCCCAGGGCACAACTCAGGGTTCCGGTCGTTAAAATAAGTATTCCCGAAAGCAGCCCTGTAATCAGCGCCATACAGACTTCAGCGCCACTTGCCCACATGGGCTGAATAAGGGCATCCTGGTGCAGGATATTATCCAGCAATGTGGCGTGAATTTCGATGCCCGGAAAAACCCTGTCCATGGGCGCAATATGGTTGTCGCCCAGACCAGCGGCAACAGGGCCGATAATGACAATGCGCCCCTGCAGATCAGGAAGAGGCGCAGCTAAAATATCCGCAGCAGAGTAGGTGGGAAATGTTCCTCGCGGGCCACGATAGCGCAAGAGCACATTGCCATGTGGATCTGTGTAGATGCGCTTCTCGTTAAACTGAATAAAGCAGCCATCTATATCCTGGCCTAAACTGAGCGCTGGATGATCATGAGCCAGCACAGAGGCCAGGACAAGGCTGGGCAGTATCTGGCCCTGAAACGTGGCCAAAAGCGGCACCCGACGCTGTACGCCGTCTGCATCTGGCAGGGCATTGATAAACCCAAGGCCCTGTGCGCTGGCAGCGTGAATGGCTATGGGCGTGTAGAGATCCTGGGCAATGTAGGGGGTATATGCCGGAGGCAGGGACAGGGGCAGGGCAGAGGGAATGGTTTCAGGTAGCGCGTCCTGGTGTATTTTTGCAAAAAGGAGCTTATAGCCAAGAATAACAGTGTTTTTCTGCAAGGATTGGGCAAGGATATAATCATGATCCTGCTTTGCCAGAGCAGCCTGATCCAGGGACATATCCGGGCATGGCAGGTGTGGATAATCTGTCTGAAATGCCAGCGGAGAGGTGCGATCAGGAGAAGCAAGAATAACATCTAAAATAATCACACTGGCCTGAGCCTGGTGTAAGCGATCAATGAGTTGTGCCAGATGATGACGTGGCCACGGCCATTGGCCAACCTGGGCCAGGGCCTTGTCATCAATGGCAATGAGTACAGGGCTGGTATTTCTGATCTGATGTGGTGCTGTCTGCTTCAGGAGAATATCATACATTTTGTTTTCAATGTACGAGTATAAATCCGGACGCAGGATATGCACAAAAACCACGCTCAGGGTAAGGGCGCAGGCTGTAAGCAGGATGCGCAAAATGTCACGGCGGCGTCGGCTTTTAAGGCCAAGACCGCCAAGCATCTGTCGTATGCGGCTCAACGAACCAGCACCTCGACCCGGCGATTTTTAGGTTCAGCTACGTCGTCTTCTGTGGGAATAAGCGGATTGCCTTCACCATGAGCAAAGACAGAGATAATATCTGGATGTATGCCTGCATTAACCAGGTAGTCGTGAATCAACATGGCCCGATCATGGGACAAACGCATATTACGATCACTTGCGCCAACCCGGTCTGTGTGTCCATTGACACGCACGTCCGTGGAGTGGCGTTCCTGAACAGTTGCCAGAACACGGGCTGGCAGAAGTTTGGACTCCGGGGTGAGTATGGTTGTGCCATGTTCAAAATACAGGAGAAATTGCTCTGACTGGGCTGGCAGGGCTGAAAGAGCCGGACCAAAGGTTGTATCAATTTTTTCCTGGTCCATAATTTTGGGTTTGGACGGGGCAGCTGTTGTTTTAGAAACCTGGGTGCTTTGATGCGCCGTGTCTAGTTTTTGTTCACCAGTTGCAGAGCTGACCCTGATTTTTCCTGTTCTGCCGTCAGGATCATCTAAGAGTACAACCGTGGTTCCTTTGGCACATCCGCCAAGGAAGCAGCACAAGATCATAAAAGCAGCAAGGTAGTATTTCATTTTTCTCCCTCCACGCTCACCACAAAATGGGTGCCATAGGTTGAGATCACCGCATCTGGTGTTTCAACGCGCACTGTATCCGGAGCAATACGCCCAATCACGCCTGACATATAGGCAAATGAACCTTTTAAAAGGCGTACAGCCATTCCCAGCACATTATTGCCTGGGTCAAAAGCAAAGCTGTTCAGCTCCAGACGGCTGTCTGGCCCCAACGACAAAAGGGTGTCGTCTTCAAGCATAATACCAACAGTGCTTGCTTTGCTTGTTGTAACAGTGTCGCTGACAAAAAGAATCTGCTCCAGCTCTACAGGGTTGGCGTGATTGTCCCGAAGGATAAAGGCTTGTCCTTCCAAAGTCTTAATACGCCCGGCCACAGTGGGTTGGGCACAGACATCATGGGGCCACGACATAAAGAACAAACAGAGCACAACAAACCATTTCATAGGACACCTCCAGGAGTTTGCAAAGTTGTTAACCTGTCGTTCACTGTACGATGAAACCGCTACTGCAGGGCAGGGCTTTCTTCAAGCAGAAAGACAGGTATTTGTAAGAATCCACTTGTTTGGCAATTTATACTTGGCATGAGAAATAAATATGAATATGGATTTTTTTTGAAATTTTTAATCTGTTTTGTTGGTGGTAATATTTCGCTGCTCTTACCCATGAGCTGTACAGGCTAAGGCAAAAAACGGAGGCCAAAATGTCAAAGCGTTTTGTGTGGTTTGCTGTGAGCATAGTGCTCTATCTTGCCGGTACGATTTTTTTTACTTTCTATAATTACCACCGCGACACAACTGCTGCCCTGGCAAGTATTGACCAGCGCCTTTTTATTGCTGCTCAAACAGTAGGTGATGTCTTTGGCCAGCAGCTTCACACTGCACTTGATGGGCGCGCTATTTCTGCAGAAGAAAATATGCACAACATCCAGTTTCTCTCGCGCCTGGCAAACTATGCTGGCCTAACCTATATCTATACCATCGTGAAACAAAAGGATAAAATTTTATTTACTGCCAGCAGTGCCACGCCAGATGAACTGGCCTCAGGCCAAGGCATAACCATGTTTTATGATGAGTATGACGATGCCAGTCAGGTGCTGAAAGAGTCACTGGCTCAGGGCACAGTGGGCTATGATACAGGCTCGGATCAATGGGGTTCGTTTCGGTCTGTCTATCTTCCCCAAACAGCACCTGATGGAAAAAAGTATCTTGTAGGCGTTGATATGAGCCTTGACTATATACAGGAGCTGAGCAGAGTGAGCCTGATCCGTTCTCTTGCTACTGGCGCACTTTTTATTGTGCTTGTGCTCCCTCTTGGCCTTGCAGTGTGCCGGGCCATTGCCTCGGACAAAGAAGTTTTGCACCAGCAAATTGCTGCAGCAACTGCTGAAATTCAAACCTTAAATGCAGATTTGCAAACTCGTATGCACGATGTGGAACGCGAAGCAGAACACGCTAAACATGCCATGCACGAAGCCCAAACAGCCCGTGAGGAAGCTGATCGCAGTCGTCGGGCTGGAATTTTGGAGATGGCTTCGCGGTTACACGGGGTTGTGGAAGCAGTGAGCCAGGCTTCTGTGTTGCTTTCTGATCAAATTGTTCACTCATCACAGGGCAGCCAGCAGCAGGCCGTACACATGGGCGATACAGCAACTGCCATGGAAGAAATGAATGCCGGGGTCTTGGAAGTGGCCAGGAATGCTTCCACTGCGGCGTCCATTGCCCAGGAAGCCCACTTACAGGCTGCATGTGGTGCAGATTTGGTTGAGCGCGTTGTGACTGATATTTCTGCAGCAGAAACCAGGACCAATGACCTGCGGACGGCCATGGAATCCTTGGG
>JAAYGZ010000388.1 GCA_012727515.1 Desulfovibrionales bacterium | reverse complement strand
GCCCGCTCGGCCCGCCATGCTCAGGCCCTGGCTGATGAGATCATGCAGCAGGTCGCAGCACAAAAATGGGATTATTTTGGTGTGGAAGGATTTCAGCACGGCCACTGGATTTTAGTGGATTGCAATGATGTGATTGTTCATATTTTTCAGCAGGAAACCAGAGACCTGTACAATGTGGAGTACTTGTATGCCAAGGCTCCGGAATTTCCCCTTTCCCCGGAGACAGCAAAACTCATGGAGGCCAACGCATGAACCCCTGTGTCCTGCTTATTCTTGATGGCTGGGGCAAAGCCCCTGCCGGGTCTGGCAATGCCATAAGCCTGGCCCGGACCCCGAATATGGATCGTCTGTTCGCCCATCCTCACGCAGAATTACTCTGTATGGGCCGCCATGTGGGCCTGCCAGACGGGCTGATGGGCAATTCTGAAGTCGGGCACTTAAACCTGGGAGCAGGACGCATTGTCTATCAGGACATTATGCGCGTTAACCTGGCTGTGGAAGATGGAACCCTGGCCAGCAATCCGGAACTGACTCATCTTCTTGATGCTGCCCGCCAGGGCACCGGGCGGGTGCATATGCTGGGCCTTGTTTCTGATGGAGGCGTCCACAGTATGCAGAGTCATCTGGAAGCTCTGGTCCAGGCCGTGGCCACGGCTGGCCTGGATGATATCTGCATCCATGCCTTTTTGGATGGCCGGGACACGCCCCCGCGCAGTGGCCTGGGCTATGTCCGTGCTCTGGAAGAACGTCTGGAGCAGATCGGAGCCGGGCGCATTGCCACGGTCAGTGGACGTTTTTACGCCATGGACCGTGACCGCCGCTGGGAGCGCGTTGAACGCGCCTATACTGCCCTTACCGCTGGCCAGGGCATTGCGGCTTCCAGTGCATCCCAGGCCATTGAAGATGCCTATGCTGCCGGAGAAAATGATGAATTTGTGCAGCCCAGGGTCATTATGCATGATGACCAGCCCACAGGACTCATGCGTGATGGAGACGCAGTTATTTTCTTTAATTTCCGCGCTGACCGGGCCAGGGAATTGACCAGAGCGCTGACTGAGCGCGAGTTCACGGGTTTTGCGCGCCCACAGAAGCCAGACTGGGCCTGTTTTCTGACCATGACCCGCTATGATAAAGATCTGCCTGTACCTGCCTTGTTTCCGCCTGTGATTCTGAAGGATATTCTGGGCCAGATCGTGTCTGAGCACGGGCTGCGCCAGTTACGCACAGCAGAAACAGAAAAATACGCCCATGTGACCTATTTTTTTAACGGCGGCGTTGAAACACCCTTTCCAGGTGAAGATCGCAAACTTCTTCCCTCGCCCAAAGATGTGCCCACCTATGATCTGAAGCCGGAAATGAGCGTCCATGCCGTGGCTCAGACGCTGAAAGAAGGTATGGAATCAGGAGAGTACAACCTTATTATCTGCAATTTTGCCAATCTGGATATGGTCGGGCATACAGGCAGCATTCCGGCTGCCATACAGGCCTGTGAAGCTGTGGACACCTGTCTGGGCCAGATTATGGACTGTGCGGCCCAGGTGGGTGCGACCCTGCTGGTGACTGCAGACCACGGCAATGCTGAAGACATGCTGGACAAGCACGGCAATACCAAAACTTCACACAGCCTTAATCCGGTGCCATTTGTGTATATTGGCCCCAGAAAAGTTCGTGTTCGCAATGGGCGGTTGGCAGATGTGGCCCCCACCATTTTAGATATTATGGGCCTGCCTCAACCCCCGGAAATGACCGGGACAACCCTGCTTGATGCTGACTAAGGTCCGGGCCTTCCTGCGTGAAAGGGCCATTCAGTTCTCAAAGTGTCAAAAACTCACAAACTGAACTCTCTAACCAAAGGAGCTTGTTATGAAAAAACAACACCACAACATTATACTGCTGATTGTTCTGAGCATCACCAGCGCCCTGCTGTTTACTGGCTGTGCATCCAGCCGTTCAGGCCAGGTCTATTCGCGTGACCAGGCGCGTCAGGAAATGCGCGTGAATTACGGCGTGGTTTTAAGTGTTATTCCCGTGCAGATTGAAGGCACCCAAAGCGGTGTCGGGGCTGTGGCTGGCGGTGTAACTGGCGGAGTGCTTGGCAGCATGGTTGGCGGAGGCAAAGGCCGCGTGCTTGGCGCAGTGGTCGGCGCTTTGGGCGGCGCAGCTGGCGGTGCTGTTGCCGAAGAAGCCATCACCAAAAAAGATGGTCTGGAAATTACTGTGCAGATGGACGGCGGAGAAGTTCTCTCTGTGGTGCAGGAAGCAGACGTGCCCTTTTACCAGGGCGAGCGTGTGCGTCTGCTGCGGGCCAATGACGGCTCCTCTCGCGTTCAGAAACAATAGAAAAATAAGCGCAACCTCTGTAAAAGCAGATGTTGCGCTTGTTCACACAACCGTATCCTAAAGGAAATGCTGATTACTACTGTCATCCTATGCTTGCTTCAGTTGTGTGTGGACGTACATTCAACACAAGGAAAGGGATAGAGGCCGAGTTTGTCATTGCGAGGACTGCGAACGAAGTGCAGCAGGACGCGGCAATCTATAATCTACTGATAGGTCAAAGATTCCAGATTAGCGCAGCGCTTTTCACTTCGTTTCCTCGCGGTCGCAATGGCGTGTTTCGATGTAATCAGCACTTCCCTGATTCAAGGAGTTCCAATGGATATTGCACCAGCTGCTGCTCATCGCTGGCGTTTTTTTCGGCTCGGCGGATTTGATCAGGTTTGGTTAGAAACAGAAGATGATATCCGCAACCTGGCCAGTTTGGATCAAAAGCTGTGGGCGGCCTTAAGTTGTCCTGTCCATGGCCTGGAATTTGATCCGCACACCCTGGCCATGTTTGATACAGATGGTGATGGCCGGGTCAGGGCCACAGAAATTCTCCAGGCCGTGGCCTGGGTGTCGTCCATGCTCAAAAATATGGACAGCCTGCTGGCCGGAAGCTCCAGCCTGCCTCTGGAGGCCATTGATACCTCCCATCCGGAAGGTCAGGCCTTGCTCGCTTCAGCCAGACATATCCTGACCTACCTGGGCAAGCAGCATGCAGAGACCATTGCGCTTGACGATCTGGCCAGTATTGAAAACTTCTTTTTGAATTCTCCCTTTAACGGCGATGGAGTTATCACGCCTTTGTGCGCTGATACTCCTGCAACACGCACCCTGATTGAAGAAATCATGCTCTGTGCCGGATCAGTGCAGGACAGAAGCGCTGAGCCTGGCCTGGGCGCAGAACAAATCCAGACATTTTTTTCCGCAGCGCACGACTATCTGGCCTGGTACGATATCGCCCAGAACCAGGCGGACAAGCTCTTGCCTTTTGGGGATTCCACGGCTGAGGCCGCTGCCATTGTGCGTGCCATTGGGCCAAAAATTGATGACTTTTTTACTCGTTGCGCCCTGGCTGCCTTTGATCCCAAGGCCCAGGAACCCCTTAACCCGGCCCTGGCCACCTATGAAACCCTGGCCCTGCACAATCTGGCCGCACACACAGAGCTGGAAGCCTTTCCCTTGGCACAAATCAAGGCCGCAGCCACGTTGCCACTGCACTCAGGGCTGAACCCGGCCTGGGCCAGCGCTGTGGAACAACTGCGCACAGTGGTGCTGACCCCTCTTTTTGGCGCTCAGGACAGCCTGACCCAGGATCAATGGCAACAGCTTGTAACTACCTTGGCTCCATTTGAAGACTGGTGGGCTGCCAAGGCCGGAGCCATGGTTGAGCCTTTGGGGCAGGATCGTGTCCGCGAAATTCTGTCCGGCTCAGGCCAGGCTGCCCTGGAGACGCTGCTGACT
>JAAYGZ010000387.1 GCA_012727515.1 Desulfovibrionales bacterium | reverse complement strand
TGGCTGAGTTGGCTGATGCCACAGGCCTTATTTGCGGCTCTCCCACGCACAATAACGGCATTTTGCCGCTCATGGCCAATTTCCTGACCTATATGAAGGGCTTGCGCCCAGAAGGACGCATTGGTGCAGCCTTTGGCTCCTATGGCTGGAGCGGAGAGTGTATTACCGTTATGACTGACTGGCTCAAATCTGCCAAGGTAGAGGTCATTGAGCCGGGCGTAAAAGTGAAAAACGTGCCTGATCATGCCAAACTTGCTGAATGCAAGGAACTGGGACGCCAGGTTGGTCAGGCCATTCTTGCCAAGGTTAAAGAGGCCTAGGCCGTGCTGACAACCAGGCAATGCAAGCACCAGGTGCTGACCCTCCTGGCCCAGGCTGACTGGGAAGCACAGCTGCCGGAAATCATGGCCCTCCCCACGCAAAAAGTGGTGGGGGCCTTGTTTGGCGCGTTGCACAGTTCAGTGTCTGCGGTCAGATGGCATGCAGTCACGGCTTTTGGGCTGGTGGTGGCTGGTCTGGCCGACACAGCTCCGGAAAAAGCCCGCATTATCATGCGCCGTTTTTTATGGAATTTAAACGAAGAATCCGGGGGCATTGGCTGGGGTTCTGCAGAAGCCATGGCCGAGATCATGGCCCAAAGCCCGCTTCTGGCCAAGGAATACCACAATCATCTCCTGGCCTATATCCACGAGGATCATTGCCGGCCTGATTGCTATCTGGAATACGCGCCTCTGCGCCGCGGCGCTGTCTGGGGCCTGGGCCGTTTATCCCAGGTTCGGCCAGACCTTACTCTCCGGGCAGAGCCAGACCTGCTCTGCGCACTGAAAGATTGCGATGGCCCCATACGGGGATTGGCTGCCTGGACCTGCGGTATCCTGGGCCTGAACTCTGCTGCTCCTGGGTTGCAACACCTGCAAACAGACGCAACTCCTTTGGATATCTATACTGATCGCCGTGAAATCCAAACCACTGTGGCCAGGCTGGCTCAGGAGGCTCTGACGACCTTATCTCAACATCCACAAGCAACCACCTGAAGGAGGAACGTTATGGATGTGCTTTTGTTGTCCAGGCTGCAATTTGCCATGGCAACCATGTTTCACTTTATTTTTGTCCCCCTGACCCTGGGCCTGTCCATCCTGGTCGCCATCATGGAAACCCAGTATGTCCGCACAGGCAATGAATTGTATAAACGCATGACCAAATTCTGGGGCAAACTTTTTGTCATCAATTTTGTGCTTGGCGTGGTCACGGGCATTACCCTGGAATTTCAATTTGGCACCAACTGGTCCCGCTATTCAGAATATGTGGGCGATATTTTTGGCTCATTGCTGGCCATTGAAGCCACAGTGGCTTTTTTCCTGGAATCCACCTTTCTGGGCGCCTGGATTTTTGGCTGGCATATCCTTTCTCCCAAAATGCATGTTACCTGCATCTGGCTGGTAGCCATTGCCTCCAATGTTTCGGCCCTGTGGATTCTTATTGCCAATGCCTTTATGCAGCACCCGGTGGGCTATGTACTGCGCAATGGCCGCGCTGAACTGGAAAGTTTCTTTGCGGTTATCTCAAATGGTTTTGCCTGGCAGCAATACATTCATACCTTAAGCGCAGCCTTCACCCTGGCTGGATTTTTTGTCATGGGCGTGTCCAGCTACCATTTGCTGAAGAAAAATGAAGAGGAGTTCTTTACCAAATCCTTTACCCTGGGCATGGTCTTTGCGCTTGTCTTTTCCGTTGTGGTGGCTGTGCAGGGTCATCATCATGCCCAGGAAGTCACAGCCATTCAGCCTGCCAAGCTCGCGGCCATGGAATCACTCTGGGAAACCCATGACCATGGCGCTCCCATGTATTTGCTCGTGGTTCCCGATGAAGCGGGTGAAAAAAATGCCCTTGAACTTTTTGGCATTCCTGGCGGCCTGTCCTTTCTGGCTCACAATTCCTTTAGTGCTCCGGTTAAAGGCTTAAAAGAATGGCCCAAGGAAGAACGGCCCCCTGTCATGCTGACCTTTCTTTCCTTTCGGACCATGGTCGGCATTGGCACCATCATGCCTCTTTTGTGCATCTGGGCCTTTATGCGCCGCAAAAATCTGACTGCAACGCCCAGGCTCCTGAAAACCATGATCTATGCCATTCCCCTGCCCTATATTGCCATTGAGGCCGGCTGGGTCGTGGCGGAAGTGGGCAGACAGCCGTGGATTGTGTATGGGCTGATGAAAACAGCAGATGCAGTGTCCCCTGTTGCAACCTCGCAGGTGGCATTTTCTCTTATTGCTCTGACCCTGCTTTATGCCCTGCTTGGCGCTGTGGATATATTTCTGCTCTATAAATTCGCTAAAAAAGGCCCGGTTGCGGCATAACAGTACAAGGAGAAACACATGCTCGAAACCATCTGGTTCCTCATATGGGGCATTTTATGGGCCACGTATTTTGTTTTAGATGGCTATGACCTGGGTATTGGCAGCCTGATTCCAATCCTTGGCAGATCCAACCAGGACCGCCGGGTCATGTTCAATGCCATGGGTCCGTTCTGGGACGGCAATGAAGTGTGGCTGATCACAGCAGGCGGCGTGACTTTTGCGGCTTTTCCCAAGGCCTATGCAGTTATGTTCAGCGGGCTGTACACGCCTTTGATGCTGCTTTTATTTGCCCTTATTATTCGCGGCGTGTCTTTGGAATTTCGCCACCAGATCGAAAGCGACACCTGGCGCAGAGTCTGGGACTGGGGCGCAACCATTGGCAGTTTTGTGCCGGCCCTGCTGCTTGGCGTGGCCTTTGCCAATATCTTTATGGGCCTGCCTTTGGATGAACAGGGAGTGTTTCAGGGCAATCTGCTGACCCTGCTCAATCCCTATGGCCTGGCCGGAGGCGTGCTTTTTGTGCTGCTTTTTGCCATGCACGGAGCGCTCTGGCTTACCATCAAAGCCGAGGGGGATCTGCAACAGCGGGCAGCACGGCTCACGCGCTGCTTATGGCCCATCTTAGCAGCGCTTATTGCGGCCTTTGTTGTGCTGACCGTTGTCTTCACCAACCTGCTCAACAACTATCTCGCCAACCCTCTTATGCTTATTTTACTGGTCGTGCCTGTGCTGGCGCTTATTCTGCTGCGCCGCCAGATCGGCAAGGCAGACTGGTGGTATGCCTGGGGCCTGTCCGCAGCCATGATTACCGGACTCACGCTTTTTGGCGTAGTGGGCCTGTACCCGGCCCTGCTGCCCTCAAGCATTGATCCGGCGTTTTCCATAACCATCAGCAACAGCGCGTCCAGCACCCTGACCCTGTCTATTATGCTGGGCGTGGCCCTGGTTTTTGTGCCTGTTGTGGCGGCGTATCAGTACTGGTTGTACCGGACCTTCAGCCATAAAATTACAGATAGAGAACTTGGACAGGACGGGGCGTACTGATTTGTGTGCAAGGCCATTTTATAAACGCGGACAAAAGGCCCGGGCCTGGTCAGACAATCTGGTCTGATCACCCTGGCCTGAATGCAGAACAAGTGGCGGACCAAGGCAAAGCCCTGGCCCGCCATTTTTGCGCCCGCGCACCAGCACGAGCCTGGCTGGCTCATTGTGACGCGGATGAATGCACAGCAGTTCTTTGGGCTGCAAACGACTGGCCCGCATAGCGCAAAGCAATGCATCGCAGCGTTCTGCCAAAAAGATAAACGCACACCAGCCCTGGTTGCGCAGGACAAAAGCAGTGGTGCGGACAAAATCATCCAACAGCGCAGCCTCTTCAAAACGAGCCTGAGTTTTGCCGTGTTCCGGGCACATGCGCCCACTTCCTGTGGTTCGATATGGAGGATTGCACACCGCAAGGTCAAAGGATTCTGGCCGCAGTCCTGAGGGCTGGGCCACGCTGGAGCAGACAAAAGAAAAGCGCTGCGCATAGCCCAGACGCTGCACATTGGCCTGGGCATGGGACAGCATGGCTGTCTGCACATCAAGACCAACACAAAAAAAATCAGGGTGGTCAAGAGCCAGTGCCAGCCCGACCACCCCGCATCCTGTACCCAGATCAATAACCCGGCCACGTACCGGACGTTGCCCGGCAAAGGCCGCTAAAAGCAGTGCGTCCTGGGAAAACCGGAAACCCGACTCAGGCTGACGCAAGCCTCTGGGAAACAGCTCCCGCGCCTGACGCACATTTTCAGACATAGCATTCTCATTCACAAGGCCAGGTCTGTCAGGAGCTGTGCCTGACTCCTGTCTGAAAAAAATTACCGCAGCACTGTCCGGATGCGTTCTAGCGCTTCTTCCACATGAGCCAGGCTGTTAAAGGCAGAAATACGGATAAATCCCTCGCCACAGGCCCCAAATCCAGCCCCTGGCGTGCAGACCACTCCGGCCTTGTGCAGCAGCATATCAAAAAACTCCCACGAATCCATCTTGCCATCAATCCAGACATAGGGCGAATTTTCCCCGCCCACACAGTCAAAGCCCAGGGCTGTCATGGCCGAACGAATCAGCGCCGCGTTGCGCAGATATCCATCCACCAGGGCCGTGCACTGGGCCTTGCCTTCTGGAGAATACACCGCTTCCGCTGCTTTTTGCACCGGATAGGACACCCCATTAAACTTTGTGGTGTGCCGTCGGTTCCACATGGCGTGAACACTATGCAAGGCACCAGTGCTGTCATAGGCTTGGCAGGCTTTGGGCACCACGGTAAAGGCCAGTCGCGTGCCCGTAAAACCAGCGGTCTTGGACAGCGAACGAAATTCAATAGCCACCTCGCGCGCCCCCTCAATTTCATAAATGGAATGCGGCAGATCAGGATCGCGGATAAAGGCTTCATAGGCTGCGTCATAGAGAATGAGCGCCTTGTGCTTCCGGGCATAGTCCACCCAGGCTGCAAGCTGGGCCTTGGTAATGGTCGCGCCAGTGGGGGTATTGGGGTAGCAGAGATAAATAAGATCAACGGGCTGGGTGGGCAGATCAGGGATAAACCCATTGGCTTTTGTACCTTCCAGATACACCAGACCCTCGTAGCGTCCATTCTTGTTCTGCCCGGTCCGGCCAGCCATGACATTGGTATCCACATACACAGGATACACCGGGTCAGGCACTGCAATGGTAATATCCCCGGCAAAAAGCTCCTGAATATTACCCGTGTCGCACTTGGCCCCATCGCTGATAAAAATTTCATCTGCGCTGATGTCAGCGCCTCTGGCCTGAAAATCCTCGTGCGCAATGCGCTCGCGCAAAAATGCGTAGCCCTGCTCAGGGCCATAACCGCGAAACGACCCGGCCTGGGCCATTTCATCCACGCCCTGGTGAAAGGCGCTGACCACGGCTGCGGGCAACGGCTCTGTCACATCGCCAATACCAAGACGAATAATCTGCGTCTGCGGATTTTCAGCCTGAAAGGCAGACACCCGGCGGGCAATATCGGCAAAAAGATAGGAAG
>JAAYGZ010000386.1 GCA_012727515.1 Desulfovibrionales bacterium | reverse complement strand
GATCCCCCGGATGAGGATGGTAAACAGGATGATGACAAGGCCGTAATTGTTGACGAGGTCGTAGAGGATCCGCATGATCCAGCCGAACGCAGAATAAAACGGGTCGAAAATGGACATAGTCAGCCAAGACAATGGGGGACGGGCGATCATAAAAAGGATGCTGCGCCACCAGAACAGCCAATGCAGCCCCGGAGACTGTGCTCACTGTGGTCCACTCAGCCCAGCCAAAAATCTTTGCACAGGCAGGAACCAGGTCCTTGGCCAGAATATACTCAGCGTCCTGTACCCGCACCAGATCATATTCAAAATCAGGGTGAACAGCCACGGCCATGTTGTCTGGAATGGTCCAGGGGGTTGTGGTCCAGATGACAATAAAGGTCCGGCCTGATGTGGCCTGAGGAAAAACAGCACGCAGTCCGTTATCCTGCACAGGAAAACGCACATAAATAGAGGGCGAGCTGTGGTCATCATATTCCACTTCAGCTTCAGCCAGGGCTGTTGTGCAGGAGCCACACCAGTAAATGGGCTTTTTATTGCGCTGCACAGAGCCGTGCTCATAAAAGTGCGCCAGTTCACGGGCTGTGGCTGTTTCATAGTCTGGGGTCATGGTCAGATACGGGGCGTCCCATGTTCCCAGAATGCCCAGGCGCTTAAATTCTTCGCGCTGGATATCCAGGTAGCGCAGGGCGTATTTCCGGCATTTTTCTCGGATTTCCAGGACCGACAACTGGGTTTTACCGCCAAGCTCCTGCTCTACTTTATGCTCAATGGGCAGGCCATGACAGTCCCACCCGGGCACGTACTGGGCCTGCTTGCCACTCATGTTGCGATGTTTGACAATAATATCCTTTAAAATCTTGTTCATGGCATGACCGATATGAATATGCCCATTGGCATAGGGCGGGCCATCGTGCAGGACATAGGATTGCTGACCTGCATTGGCTTTGATCATGGAACCATAGGTATCGGTCGTTCGCCAGTGCTCCAGAACTTTCGGCTCATTCTGGGTCAGGCTCGCTTTCATGGGAAATGTTGTGGCAGGCAGGTTCAGGGTTTTCTTATAATCGCTCATACGATGGAGTTCCTCCAGGTTATCGGCAGCCGTGGCACTCTGGGCTGCGGGCGTGTGTCGTTAGGTGTGGAAAGAAAAAATTTCTGGAATATCCCTTTCTTGAAGTCAAGACCTGGATGGAACCGGATCAGGAAGTCTGTCCGGTAAGTTCAGGCAGCAAGGACAGGCCTTCTTCTTCCAGGGCCACAAGATCCTGATAGACTTCTCGTTTGCGGATAAGCACGTGGCGAGAGCCCTGGACCATGACTTCTGCTGCCCTGGGCCTTGAATTATACTGCGACGACATGGTGAACCCATAGGCGCCTGCAGAAAAAACAGCCAGTATATCGCCCTGACATACTTTGGGCAGAGTGCGATTTTTGGCCAGAAAATCACTGGATTCACAAACAGGGCCAACAACGTCCGCCACAATGGTTTCCTCTTGTCCCTGAATAACAGGGGCAACATGATGATATGAGCCGTACAGAGAAGGGCGGACCAGATCATTCATGGCTGCATCCACAATGACAAAGTGTTTGTCTTCATTGCATTTTGTATATTGCACTTCTGTCACCAGAATGCCTGTATTGCCCGCAATAACACGGCCAGGCTCTAAAATAAGGGTCAGCTCATAGCCTTTGAGCGCTTCAACCAGGGCAGAACCCAGTTCTGTGGGGTGGGGCGGTTCTTCTTCATTATAGGTAATACCCAGGCCGCCTCCAAGGTCAAGATAGCGAATCTGAATGCCCATGTCCTGAAGCTGGCGGTAAAAAGCCTTGAGTCGGTTCAGGGCTTCCAGAAACGGGGCCAGGGTGGTGAGTTGTGAGCCAATATGGCAGTCCATGCCAATGGGATCAACATGGGGCAAGGATTGGGCCAGGGCATAGGCGCGCAGAGCCTCTGGACGGGACAGGCCAAACTTGTTTTCCTTCATGCCAGTGGAAATATAAGGATGGGTTTTGGGGTCCACATCTGGATTGATGCGCAGGCTGATGCGGGCGATCATGTCCATTTCTCCGGCAATGGAGTTAATGCGTTCAAGTT
>JAAYGZ010000385.1 GCA_012727515.1 Desulfovibrionales bacterium | reverse complement strand
CCCGGCCCAAACTGCTTTTACTGGACGAACCTGGCATGGGCCTGGCCCCGCTTGTGGTCAGGGATATCTTTCGGCATGTGCTCAGACTACGAGACGAACTTGGCCTGACCGTTCTTCTGGTGGAGCAGAACGCCCGCAGCGCCCTGAAAATTGCAGATCGCGGCTATGTACTGGAAAACGGGCGGATCATTATTCAGGGCTCTGCCACAGAACTCCTGGCAAACCGCGATGTACAACGTGCCTATCTGGGCCGTGAACA
Source organism: Desulfovibrionales bacterium (assembly GCA_012727515.1). GTDB lineage: Bacteria > Desulfobacterota > Desulfovibrionia > Desulfovibrionales > Desulfomicrobiaceae > Desulfomicrobium. The sequence continues at coordinate 1,878 of JAAYGZ010000385.1, read as the reverse complement.
CGATACATAAGAGGAGCTGGCTATGTACTGGCAAAGCGATATGGAATGTATGAGTCGTGATGATCTGGAACTGGTGCAATTAGAGCGTCTTCAGGCAACGCTGAATCGTGTGGCCCGCAATGTACCCTTGTACCGCAAGCGCTTTGCTGACCTGGGTATTGATCCCTATGATATCCAGTCCTTAGCTGATGTACAGCGCCTTCCCTTTACCACCAAGGCTGATTTACGCGACAACTATCCTTATGGACTTTTTGCCGTGCCCTTGCGCGATGTGGTACGCATGCAGGCCTCTACAGGTACCACGGGCAAGCCTACAGTGGTTGGGTACACAGCAGGAGATGTGCGGCGCTGGTCAGAACTTATGGCCCGCATCCTTATGGCCGGAGGCATCACCAAAGACGATGCAGTGCAGATCGCCTATAACTACGGCTTGCTGACCGGCGCCTTTGGCCTGCACTATGGTGTAGAGCTGATTGGCGCCTCGGTTATCCCCAGTTCCAGCGGCAATGCCCGGCGCCAGATTTCCATTATGCAGGATTATCGCACCACAGCCCTGGTCTGTACGCCAAGCTATGCCCTGCATTTAGCTGATACGTTGGATGATCTGGGCATCAATAAAACAGCCCTGAGCCTGCGCTGCGGACTTTTTGGCTCTGAGCCGTGGACTGAAGACATGCGCACAGAAATTGAAGCCAGGCTGGGTATTCAGGCCACAGACAATTATGGGTTAAGTGAAATTACCGGCGTGGCAGGAGAATGTCTGGAGCGCCAGGGCCTGCACATTAACGAAGATCACTTCCTGGCTGAAATTATTGACCCGCAAACCGGAAATGTGTTGCCTCCTGGCCACAAGGGAGAGTTGGTCATCACCACCCTGACCAAGGAAGCCTTTCCTTTGATTCGCTTTCGCACAGGCGATTTGACCTCGCTTATTGACGCCCCGTGCCCCTGTGGTCGCACCCTGCGGCGCATGACCCGCATTCCGGGCCGCAGTGATGACATGCTTATTATTCGCGGCTGTAATGTCTTTCCCTCCCAGATCGAAACCGTGATCACAGAAACCGGGCTGCACGCCCCCCGCTTCCAGATTGTTCTGGACCGGATAGGGCACATGGACCAGGCCACTATTTTGCTGGAAGCCCCGGAATCCTTTTGTACAGACTCTATCAAACAGTCTCAACGTATTCTTGAAAATGTGCGCATTCGCCTCAATACAGAATTTGGCGTGGCCTTTGAGGTACGGCTGGTAGAGCCACGAACCATTGATAAATCAAAAAAAGTCCGTGATCTTAGATAATTGCCTGTATGATTATTGGGAGCAGAGCGTGCCGCGTCCCCTGACTATAATCACCCTACTTGAACACCACTGCGTCTTTTGCTAATAGCACACAGGTCGCAATTGTGATAAAAAAATGCCTATACCCTGTTTCTTGTGAGGAAACTTTATGAAAATCATGCACCGCATTCTTCTGGTCGGCTTTATCCCCCTGGCTGCCTTTTTGATCATTACAGGCCTGAACCTGTCCCAACTCCTCACAGACTACGGAACTTTTACCAAGATGGGGAAAAATATTCATCTGTTCCGCGCCTCCTCTGCCTTGGTTGGCCATTTACAACGGGAACGCGGCGCCACAGCCCTGCTCCTTACAGGCGGTATGACTCTTCCGGAAGTGCAGGACCTGCGTAAGAAAACAAACGCTGCCATTGCTGATTTTGAACGCACGCTACATGGAAGTGTCTTGCCGGACACTATCAAGCAAAATCATGCGCATATCGCAACACAGCTTGAGCGTATGCGTACGCCCTACTCCCAACGCCAGCCAGAATTACGCGAGCAGCAGATCGCTGAATATACAAAATTTATTGACGATTTAATTG
>JAAYGZ010000384.1 GCA_012727515.1 Desulfovibrionales bacterium | reverse complement strand
GCAGATCTGCAAGATATTGAGTGCGGATAAATGCTCCATTTACTACCAAAATCCAGTGCATAGCCTTTCCTTTGTTTGCATGTTTGTTCCAGACGCACCACTCTCCACACCCTGTCTTGCAGATCGTACCCCATCTCAGTATCAGTCATGTGCATGCAAACCATGCGCAGACAGGCATCAGGAACCTACTCAAACCAATAATCTGATTCAGGAGAAAAAATGTTTTCCCCCCAAACATACCAAGAACGCCGCCAAGCCCTTATGCACAACGTAAAACATGGCCTTATTGTGCTGCGCGGCAACAGTGCGCTCCCCATGAATTACCAGGCAAACCACTTTTCCTTTGTCCAGGATGCTTCATTTCGCTACTGCACGGGCCTGACCCAGCCTGACCTCTGGTTGATTCTGGATTGTGATACTGGTCAAGAATGCCTCTGTGGTCCTGAAATCCAGCTTATGGACACTGTGTGGTCAGGCCCCAGGCCCTGTGTAGAAGATCTGGCAGCATCCTGCGGGCTAGCCCTGTCTGGTAACTACGCGCATCTGCAGGCACGTTGTTCCACAGCGTTGAAACATGGCCAAAGAGTGCATTACCTTCCCCAGTATCAGGCAGAAGGACAAGTTCAGCTTGCTGATTTGCTTGATCAAAACATTCAGGACATACGACACAATGTCTCTTTGTCCTTAATTTCAGCCCTGGTTGCCTTGCGGAGCATCAAAACACCAGAAGAAATTGCAGAACTGCGCTCTGCCATTGCACTGTCTGCCTCTGTCTATGCTCTGCTCATGCAAACATGCCGTCCTGGCATTGAGGAACAGCATCTGTATGCGCAAGTGGTGGCTCATATTGTGGAGCATGGCTGCCAGGAAGCCTTTCCCACGATCCTATCTGTGCGCGGAGAAACTCTGCATAATCACGCCCATACAAATACTCTGCGCCCTGGCGACCTGCTGCTCATTGATTCTGGCACAGTTTCGCCTAATGGCTATGCTTCAGATATTACCCGCACTCTTCCGGTCAGCGGCACGTTTTCATCCCTGCAGCGCGATATCTATTCCCTGGTTGTACGCGCCCAGCGCTCAGCCATTGCGTGCCTGCGACCAAGCGTTCCATTTGTGGATGCCCATATTCAGGCTGCTCGTGTTTTAGCCACAGGACTCTGCGACCTGGGCTTTATGCGCGGCGACCCGGCAGAGGCCGTGGCTGTTGGCGCGCATGCCCTGTTTTTTCCACATGGCCTTGGGCACATGCTGGGCCTGGATGCTCATGACATGGAAGCCCTGGGTGAAGACTTTGTTGGCTATGACACTGTATTTCAACGTAGTACCCAGTTTGGCCTTTCAGGCTTACGCATGGCCAAGCCTGTGCAGGCTGGCAATGTGCTGACCATAGAACCAGGAATTTATTTTATTCCGGCTCTGATCAGCCAGTGGCAGGCCAACAACATGCATACTGACTTTATCAATTATGATCTGATAAACAGTGCAATTGGATTTGGGGGAATACGCCTGGAAGATGATATCCTGGTCACAGAATATGGCGTAGAAATTTTAAGCACTGCAATCCCGCTGGCTGCAAACGATATAGAGCAGCACATGAGTGACTCGCGCTTAGAGCCGTAAATCTCCAATGCCCCACAGGGATGACATCTTCCAGGCCACCCACATCAAACGGCTGGAATATGCCATCCCACTGCCCACTAAAACAGAAACAAGGCCCTTCCATTCCAGGGCAACTGGTGCCCACGCCAAAATCTTGCCCAAGCACATCATCAGCGCAATCAACACCCAATTGCGCACAGAAAACAGCCCACCCAAACAGGTAGGCACAGCCTTTTGCCGGATGCGGCGGATAATAGCCCTGGCTGCGCGATCAAAAACAAAGCGACCCTTTGCAATCCCCAAAACAATGCCAGCTCCGCAAAAAAGCACCTGGCTGCGAGAGCCTGCACAATGGAGAAAATATGCTCCTTTAGCAAAAAGCAAACAGCCCATGACAGTCCAGACACAGGCCGCTGTAAGCAGTTGGATGCGCGGCGAGGTGCGCGGGGTAAATCGATCAATAAATGCAGCGGACATGCATACTCCTTGGTTGGCCCGACTGCTACTGAAAGCACAAAAAAAGGGCAACCATTGCTGGCTGCCCTTTTTCACATGTCACTGCATTTATGCTGAGAAAGCGCTGATTCAACCACAACAGTCATTGCGACCGCGCGGAGTTAATCAGCAGGTCCCTAAGCTCGGCAAGTGCCCTCGCCTATTGCTGTTTGACGGCACTTCATCCGGTGCAAGGCTCTGGTCAGTGCCGCCTGAACCATTGCGTATTCCTGCTTCTCCTGTTGCTGTTTTGTCCGCTGCTCTGCTCTGTCCTGGGCACGACGAGCCCGTTCCAGATCAATGTCTTCGGCCTTTTCAGCCACTTCAGCGAGCACTGTCACCTTGGCAGGAGATACTTCGGCAAAGCCACCAGCAATAAATACATAGTATTTTTTGCCGTTAAGCTTATAATAAAGACTCCCTATGCCAAGTGCAGAGAGAAACGGGATATGATTGGGCAGGACTCCGAACTCGCCGTTGATGCCAGGAGCGCCGACATAATCGACTTCTTCTTTAAGCACCATTTTATCGGGTGTCACAATTTCAAGCGTCAGTGTTTTTGCCATATCACTACCCCAGATCAAATGATTTACTGTTTCTTGGCGTTTTCCAAGACCTCATCAAGTCCACCCACCATATAGAAACAGGATTCCGGGATGGAGTCATGCTTGCCTTCAATAATTTCCTTAAATCCTCTGATGGTGTCTTCCAGCTTTACATAACGACCTTCTTTACCAGTAAACTGGGCAGCAACAAAGAAGGGCTGAGAGAGAAAACGCTGCATTTTACGTGCGCGGGATACAGTCAATTTGTCTTCATCAGACAACTCGTCCATACCCAAGATGGCAATGATATCCTGCAGGTCTTTGTACTTCTGCAAAATTCTCTGCACTGCACGGGCTGTTGTATAATGATCCTCACCAATAACGTTTGGATCAAGAATGCGTGATGTGGAGTCCAGCGGATCCACAGCAGGATAAATACCAAGCTCAGCAATCTGGCGGGACAAAACAATGGTTCCATCCAGGTGCGAGAATGTGGTTGCTGGTGCAGGGTCAGTCAAGTCATCAGCAGGGACGTACACAGCCTGCACAGAGGTGATAGAACCCTTATTTGTAGAGGTAATACGTTCCTGCAACTCACCAAGGTCAGTACCCAGGGTTGGCTGATAACCCACCGCAGAAGGCATACGACCAAGCAGCGCGGATACTTCAGAACCGGCCTGTGTAAAACGGAAGATGTTATCAACGAACAGCAACACGTCCTGGTTTTCTTCATCACGGAAGTATTCAGCTGCAGCCAGAGCAGTCAAGGCAACACGAGAACGTGCTCCCGGAGGCTCGTTCATCTGGCCGTACACCAAGCAGGCTTTATCCAGAACGCCAGCATCAATCATTTCATGATACAAGTCGTTTCCTTCACGGGTCCGCTCACCAACACCGGCAAACACGGAAATACCACCGTGGTTCTTGGCGATGTTGTTGATCATTTCCATAAGAATAACGGTCTTGCCTACGCCAGCACCACCAAACATGCCCATCTTGCCACCCTTGGGAAAGGGGACGAGCAGGTCAATAACTTTAACTCCGGTCTCAAGCACTTCAACCTTGGTTGACTGCTCAATAAAGCCAGGAGCCGGACGGTGAATGGGATATGTTTTTTCTGCGCTGATCGGTCCTTTTTCATCCACAGGGCGACCAACAACATTAAGAATACGACCCAAAGAAGCCTTACCAACAGGTACCTGAATGGCTGCGCCTGTGTCCTTGCCAACCTGGCCACGGACCAAGCCATCAGTATTATCCATGGCAATACAACGAACAACGCTGTTACCCAGGTGCTGGGCCACTTCAACAACCAGGTTGTCAGCAGTATCGTCAATGGTTGGATTGGTAATCAGAATAGCGTTCAAAATCTGTGGCAATTTGCCTTCGGCAAACTCCAAGTCAACAACAGGTCCAATGACCTGCACTATTTTACCGGTATTTACAGCACTCATTATGCCCCCTTATCCTTTCAGTGCCTCGGCACCGCCAACGATATCCATTAATTGGGTAGTGATACTTGCCTGACGTGCCTTGTTATAGACAAGAGTCAGACTTCCGACCATTTCATCGCAGTTTTTGGTTGCATTATCCATGGCCGACATACGGGCAGCGTGTTCACTGGCCGAAGTATCGAGTAAACCTCTGTACATTTGCACCTTCACATAGCGGGGCAGCAGCTCAGCGAGCAGACCCTCTACAGAAGGTTCAAAGAGGTACTCACTTGAAGCACCGGAAGCATCGGCGGACTCAGCAGTTTCTGCCGGCAAAACTTGCGCTGTCGTTGCTTCTTGCTTGGCGATGTTCACAAACTTACCATACACAATATGTACTTCGTCAAACTGAGCGGAGAGATACCCGTTAATAACGATATCGCCTGCTTCGCTGGCTAACTGAAAATCAAAATTAGTCATATTTTCAGGATACTGCGCAACAAGTTCAAATTTCGTTTTCCGGATAAAGTCTCGTCCTTTTTTTCCAATGCAGATAAACTTGACGGTCTTGCCTTCGGCTTCTTTCTGCTTTGCCAGTTTTAATGCCGCATTGCATAAATTGGCATTAAAACTGCCGCACAGCCCCTTGTCTGACGTGACCAGAACAACACCAATGGTCAGAATCTCTTCACGCCGTTCCAGCAAAGGGTGTACGCTCGCGTCAGCACGGGAAGCCAGATCGATAAGAATGTCATTGAACTTATCAGCATAGGGACGAAAGCGCTCAATTCGGCTCTGAGCACCACGCAACTTAGCCGAAGCGACCATATTCATCGCTTTGGTGATCTGCTTGGTCTTTTTTACACCGACGATCTTATTTTGAATGTCCCTGAGTGATGCCATTTACGACTCCTTACACAATCTTAGGCTTTGAATCCGGTCTTGAACTCCTCAAGTGCTGCAACCAGTTTCTTTTCAGTTTCGCTGCCCAGATCTTTGGTCTGTACAATTTCAGCCAGAACGTCTGACTTCTGATTGCGCATGAATTCAACCAGCTCGTTGCCGAAACGAATCGCATCGGACACGGCGACATCATCCAGAAATCCGCGTGTGCCTGCGTAAAGGACAACAACCTGCTCTTCAACGACCATGGGCTGATACTGAGGCTGCTTAAGCAGTTCTACCAGACGCTCGCCACGAGTCAGCTTGGTCTTGGTTGCCTTGTCCAGATCAGAACCAAACTGAGCAAAAGCAGCCAGTTCGCGATACTGAGCAAGATCCAAACGCAAGGTACCAGCAACTTTTTTCATGGCTTTAATCTGAGCAGCACCACCCACGCGGGAAACAGACAGACCAACGTTAATGGCAGGACGAATACCAGCCATAAACAGGTTCGGCTCCAGATAGACCTGGCCATCAGTAATAGAAATAACGTTAGTGGGAATGTATGCGGATACGTCACCGGCCTGAGTTTCGATTACAGGCAGGGCGGTCAAGGAACCCGCGCCAAGGCTGTCATTAACTTTACATGCACGCTCCAGCAGGCGGGAATGCAGGTAGAAAACGTCACCAGGAAATGCTTCACGTCCCGGAGGGCGACGCAGCAACAGGGACATCTGACGATAAGCAACAGCCTGCTTGGACAGGTCATCGTAGATGATCAGGGCGTGTTTACCGTTGTCACGATAAAATTCAGCCATGGTGCATCCGCAGTAGGCAGCAATAAACTGCAGCGGAGCAGGCTCAGAAGCAGTGGCGGAAATAACCGTGGTATAAGCCAGAGCGCCATTCTGACGCAGTGCTTCCACGACCTGGGCCACGGTTGAACGTTTCTGACCAATGGCAACGTAAAAGCAGCGGATATCACTGTTTTTCTGGGCCAGAATAGCATCAACGCCAACAGCGGTCTTGCCGACCTGACGGTCACCAATGATCAGTTCGCGCTGGCCACGTCCGATTGGAGTCATGGCATCAATGGCCTTTAAGCCAGTGTACATGGGCTCATGTACTGACTTACGGGCAATAATGCCTGGTGCCTTGATTTCAACGTTACGATACTGGTCAGTCTGAATCGGGCCAAGACCATCAATGGGATTACCCAGCGGATCAATGACACGCCCCATAACCGCATCGCCAACCGGAACCTGGAAGATGCGGCCAGTACGTTTAACCGTATCGCCTTCTTTAATATGTTCGGTTTCACCCAATAAAGCGACACCCACGGAATCTTCTTCCAGGTTCAGCACCATACCCATGACGCCGCCGGGAAATTCCAGGAGTTCCATGGCCATCGCGTTTTCGCAGCCATAGACACGGGCAATACCGTCGCCCACAGACAGGACCACACCAGTTTCGCTCATCTCAACCTTTTTCTCGTAATTCTTGATCTGGCCTTCGATGATCTGGCTAATTTCTTCTGCTTTGATCTGCATAGCCTCTACTCACCCCTTTTGATATTTTCTTTCAAAATTTGCAGCTGTGCCCGGATACTGGCGTCAAGGATTTTATCCCCGATTTTAAGCATAAGACCGCCGATAATGTCCTGATCAACATCGTAATCCAGGACGACTTTCTTGCCGGACTCTTTTTGTAACTTATCAACAACATTCTTCTGAATTACGTCAGACAGCCGCACAGCAGTCACTAACTTGCCGCGAAGAACGCCTTGAGCTGAATCCAGAAGTATTCCGTAGGATGCGTTGATCTCCGGGAGGAAAGCCAATCGATTTTTGTCAGCAAGAAGCAGACAAAAATTGCGGACCATGGCGCATGGCGCAACCTTGTCCAGAACCTTGACAATAACCCCTCGCTTTTCTTCCACCGTGAAAATCGGATTGCGGAAGATTTTCGTGAGTTCAGGCGCTTCCCCGAGGACTCCAGCCAGCCTGGCCAAATCGCCACCATACTGAGCAACCGCACCCTTGTCTTGGGTCTGCGCCACAGTGAACAGTGCTTTGGCATACCGTCTTGCTACGATGTTCCCAGTCAATTGAGCACCACCTTTTTAAGATATTCTGCAACCAAGTCTTCGTGATCTTTCTTCTTGAGCTGCTTTTTCACGAGATCTTCGGCGGCGATCACAATCTGCTCAGCCAATTCTCCGCGAATAGCGTCAATAGCGAGCTTGGTTTCCTGCGCAGCAGCAATCTCAGCCTGAGCCTTGATCTGCTGGGCCTGAACCTCTGCTGCCTCAATCATCGCCTGCTTCATTGCCTCGCCTTGCTCCTTAGCATCGGCGAGAATTTTCGCCTTTTCAACCTCAAGGTTGGCAATGCTTGCTTCTACTTCGAGCAGTCGTTTTTCCGCATCTGCCTTTCGGCCATCCAGATCAGACAGGTCTGCCTCAATCTGCTTGGTTCGTCCGGACAAAAAATCCGCCAACCGCTTCCCGGCCACTTTGTAAATAATAAAGGCCACGATTCCAAAGTTGACGAAGCGGTACACGAGATCGAGCACTTTATTGTGCCCCCCGCCTTCACCCCCACTGGCAAAGGCCGCTACCGCACAGAAAACCAGCACTGCCGTCACCAATCCGACAGTTTTGAACTTTTTCAAAATTCCGCCCTCCTTATCATAAAAATATGTTTCCAGGAGCACCAACCACGCTGGAGTAAAAAAACCTATGCTCTGCTCAATACCTTATGCGCCACGTCTTTGGCATACCCGGCCACTTCCGCTCGCAAAGCTTTGAGGGCGGATTGTTTCTGGGCGTCAATGTCCTGTCTGGCCACTGCGATTTTCTGTGCTGCTTCGTTTGTGGCAACACTTAATACATCGGTTTCAGCTGCTTGTCCTTCCTCACGCAGCGCCATGCGCACAGCCTGAGCTTCTGTACGACTTCCGCTCAATGCCGCCGCATAATTGGCTAATTTTGCCTCAGCATCAGCGGTGAAACCGTTAATTGAGCCCAGTTTTTCGTCCATTATTTCGGCACGTTTCTTAATAATGCCCCGAATTGGACGATACAAAACCAAGTTCAAAACCGACAAAATCAACAGAAAGTTCACCAGCTGAACAAAAAATGTAAAATCGAGATCAATCATGCCGCCCCCTCAAAGGTTGTGAATTTTTGTTCAAAGTGACAGGGCCTGTAGCCAATTCCCCATTTCGTGTCAAAGCCTTTTTAGACTTCTGTAGCAACGGAACCAGGTGCAAGCTCTTGATTTTTTCAGTTTGTCCAGAATTTCACGCGACTAGAAAGCAGCAAATACAGGCCGCCCTTTTCGCACTATTCATATGAGACAAGGATGCAGATTTTGTATGGTCAGTCTCAATTTTTCTTAAAGACAAAGCGCCGCATACCAACATTTAAGACCATGCCGATCATGCAGAAATTCACCACGGAAGCACTTCCGCCGTAACTGATAAATGGGAGTGGAATGCCCACAACAGGCATAATGCCCAAGGTCATGCCCATATTAATGAGAATCTGCCAGAAAAAATAAAAGAAAACGCCCACGGCAAGGCAACTGCCAAATTCATCCTTGGCTTCCAGGGCAACAGCATACATCTGATACAAAAAAGCGCTGAACAAGGAAAGCAGCACCACTGAGCCAACAAGCCCCCACTCCTCGCCAAAAACAGCAAACGCAAAATCTGTATGTTTTTCTGGCAAAAACCGCAGTTGGCTCTGGGAACCCTGCATAAAGCCCTTGCCCCAAAATCCCCCGGAACCAATGGCTATCTGAGACTGGATAACATGATATCCTGCCCCAAGTGGATCAGAATTCGGATCAAGAAAGGTCAGGATGCGCTGCTTTTGATAATCATACAAAAAAAACCAGCCAAAAGGCAGTACTCCGGGAATAAGCACAGCCAGTACCCGAAAAAGAGTGCTGGTCAGGCCTTTGTATAAAATTATCCCCGCCAGGATGAGCATTATGCTCAGGGCTGATCCCAGGTCCGGCTGCTTGGCAATAAGTGCGGCCGGCACAAACCCCATGGCCACAATTTTACATAAATTCCATAATCCCAGGCGCTCAGGCACACCAGACACCATGCGGGCGCCAACAACTAATACAGCAATTTTGGCCAGCTCTGTGGGCTGAAAATTAAATAACCCCAAATCAAGCCACCGAGTTGAGCCACTAATGGTTTTACCAAACACTGCCACGCAGACCAATAAAAAAACAGCCAGCCCGTAAAACACTGGCCCCGCAGATTTGAAATGCCGATAATCCACCAGCATAAACCCCAGCATGGCTGCCAGGCTGATTCCGCCCCAGATCATCTGCCTGTTAAAATAAACGTCCAGGATCAGGCCATCTTCTGCTCGCAAGGTGCTTGCAGAATACAGATTCAAGGCACCAAAACAAAAAAGCATCGCAGTCAGGCCCAGCAACCACCAGTTCATATGTAAAAAAAGTCTGCGATCAATCATCACGTCCTACAATCCTGGCTGGCCGTTAAAAATAGCATCATACACAGCCCCGGCAACAGGCCCGGCATCAGCGCCACCATGCCCACCATGTTCAATCATAACCACCACCACATAATGCCGCCCATCCTTTTCTGCGAAACTTGCCAGCCAGGCATGATCCCTGAACCTGTATGGAATTTCATGGGTTTTCTTTTTTTCATACTGTTCCATGAGCTTGACGACCTGCGCAGTTCCTGTTTTGCCGCCAACGCGAACCCCAGGCCGTCGAATAAGCCGGGCCGTGCCCTGATCTTCTTCAACAGTTGCGACCATGGCATCAAGAATAAGCTTTCGTGTTTGGGCGCTCATGGGCAAGGAACCCACAATTTCCGGAGTAGTGGTGCGCAGCAGGGTTGGACGAAGCAAATGCCCGTCATTGACAAGCGCTCCGACAAAACGAGCTATTTGCAGTGGCGTGGTCAGAGTATGGCCCTGGCCAATAGAAAAATTAAGTGTTTCACCCTTTTGCCAGCGCTCTCCAAAACGCTTGAGCTTCCAGGCTGAACTGGGGATGTTGCCAGAGCGTTCGTGAGGCAGTTCTAGTCCTGTTTTTTCACCAAAACCACATTGCAGCGCATAGTCATGGATTGCATCCACCCCTAATCGTTCACCTGCCGCATAGTAGTAAACATCACAAGATTCTCGCAAGGACTTCAGCAGATCAACCTTGCCGTGTCCCCCACGCTTCCAGCATCGAAATTCTCGCTGCCCAAGAGTATATTTTCCTGTACAATACACTGAAGTTGTCGGGCTCACCAAGCCTTTTTCCAAGGCCAGGCCCGCAATAAGCAGCTTAAAAACAGACCCAGGTGGATAGGCACTCTGCACGGGCCTGTTTTGTAACGGATGCAACTCGTTATCCTGCAATGCATCCCAGTTGGCCTGACTAATGCCGACCACAAATTCATTGGGATCATAGCTGGGTAAACTTACCTGCGCTAAAATTTCTCCACTATCCGCATCCATAACCACAATGGCACCGGCCCTATTGTCCAGGGCATTAATTGCTGCTTGCTGCAAGGGCAGTGACACGCTCAGGGAAAAATCCTCTCCGGCCACAGGCGGAGACACCACCCGCGAGGCCAGTACGCGCCCCAAGGCATCAACCTCAAATTCTTCCAGGCCCTTGTCTCCGCGTAAGCGCTGCTCCAGCACAACCTCAAGGCCTTGCTTGCCGACATCATCCCCAAGTTGCAATGTAGGATCATTATGCAATTCCGCTTCATTGGCCCTGGCGACATATCCGAGAATATGGGCCAGCTCTGTGCCATGCGCATAATAACGCTTAGGACGTACAACAATGACCAGCCCAGGCCACTCCTGATGATGGACCTCTACTGTAGCCACAAGATCAAAGGAGATATTAGGGACAATAACCTGTTCATCAAAATGCTTGACCCGTTTTTTGCCAAGATCAAAAGCCTTTTGCAGGTCAGCACGCGGCAGGCCTGTCCACAAGGCAATCTGGTCTAATGTACGGGGAATATCCGGACATTCTTCACGTACCAGGGCCAGGGCATAGGCCGGAACATTTTCCGCCAAAAGCACCCCATTGCGATCCCAGATAATTCCACGCGGAGAAAACATGGTGGTTTGGCGAGTTCGATTATCCTGTGATCGCCCCGCAAAAAAATCATACCGATATACTTGAAGATACCACAGGCGAATGCTGAAGGTGCTGAAAAGCAGTACAATGAGCACCAGCAAAAGGGTTGGGCCGCAGAGAATTGCCGGCCGCTGCGGAGAATCAAGAGCGCCCATGGCGAACCCACGCCTGATATGCGTGCATGGCCAAAAACCACCAGATCAAATAGCAGGCCCATTGTATGGAGACCCAGCCCCAGGAAAATGTCACGGCAAGAGCGAGTTCCTGAAAAATAACACCGCCCAGCACTATACTATGTAGCCAGACTGTCAGAAATAAGGAGTAAAGAAACATAAAGACAGGACTTTTCGGTTCTAAAAGCCAACGCGCAACAAAGTAAAACAAAAATACTCCAACGTAAAAAAGCGTTGAAATACCAAATTCAAGATTGCCCATTCCTTCGTGCATAAAAACACACAGCAGAGCCAGCCATGCAGCGCCCCACCAGCGCTTGGATTGCAGGCAAATGAGCACCGCTGGCGTTAAGAAATCTTTGCCATTGCTGTATTTCTGAGCCAATACTGCAATAAAAAAATAACCTATCCACCAAACAAAGGGGGATAGACGCTGCGACGGACGCGCATTCTGATCAATAAAGGCGTTCACTGTGCAGTGGAGTTGGTTGTGCTGAAAGATTGCGTGGGTTGTGGCGCAGTGGAGGCATTGGTGTCAGCTGCAGAGGATTGCGCGGCATGAGGTATTGATACATCTGGTTCCTGCCTGGATAGCACTAACAATTCTTCGTAGTTGCGCAGTGACAGCACAGGCTCTGCAGACACGCGCTGAAACAAAGACGTGCCCGCGGCACTGACTTCAACAACCCGTGCCACCGGAATGCCCTTGGGAAAAACGCCGCCTTGCCCGGAACTCAGTAAAATCTCACCGCGTGAAACCGCATCTTTGCGTGCGATAAATTTAACCTCAAGCAAGGCGCCTGGGCCTTGCCCCTGTACAATGGCCGGAACACGGCCCTCTTGGGTAAGTACCGGAATATGACTGGATGGATCTGTCAAAAGGAGGACAGAAGAAAAAAAAGCACCTGGCCGGATAATACGCCCCACTACGCCGCGCGGGGAAATGACAGGATCATTGACGCGTACCTCGCTGGTTGTGCCGATATCCACGATAAGAGTATCCAGCACAGCGTTTGGACCTAGTTTTTGCCCAACAACCCTGCAGCCCTGGGCGTTCCACTGCGGTTCCGGGCGAAAACGAAGCAAGGCTGCCAAGCGGTCTGCGCTGAGTGCCTTTTCCTGGAGCTGCAAAACACGTAACTCCAGGTCATGCACCCGCCCCACAAGATCTTCGTTTTCCTGGCGCACGCCAACGAGATAAATATTGCGGGACCAGAACTCTTCTGCATTTTCCTGGAGCCAGCGCCCAGGGGCCAACAGCCACCCGGTTACGTCAAGTCCAAAATACGTTGCAACCTGATCCAGATG